>NZ_DKJS01000037.1:62512-141266 GCF_002455205.1 Lysinibacillus sp. UBA6686
GCTGTATCAAGTACGCCAGATTGACCGATAACACGATTTTTTGGGAAACCAGTTTCTTTGTAAACTGTATAAGTCATAGCATCTACTGGGTTTGTGAGCACGATAATCGTTGCATTTGGTGCATGAGCAGCAATTTCCTTAGAAACAGCCTTCATTACACCTTGATTAATTTGGACAAGATCGTCACGACTCATCCCTGGTTTACGAGCAACACCAGCAGTGATAAGGACTACATCAGAATCTGCTATATCTGCATAGTTAGAAGTACCCTTCACATACGAATCATAGCCTTGCACTGGTGCAGCTTCCCACATATCTAGAGCTTTTCCTTTTGTTGGGTTTTCTGCTTGTGGAATATCAACTAATACGACGTCGCCAAGTTCTTTCTGAGCTGCTAAAAATGCAGCTGTAGCACCTGTAAAACCACTACCGATTACTGAAATTTTTTTACGTTTCAGAGACATTTAAATACGCTCCTTTAAAATTAGGTTATATATTTTAAAAGAGGGAGGAGAATACCATCTCCTCCCTCGATTAAACAAGTTCATCGTAATACTTTATTAAACTAAATACATTTTACCCTAATTATATCGGCAGAATAAAGCATCTGCTTCCCTATTATTTCTATATTACAATAGAAAATTAAAGGTTTTTGATTAACTCAGTCGCGAATTCTGAACATTTCACTTCTGTAGCGCCGTCCATTAAACGTGCGAAGTCATAAGTTACAACTTTAGAAGAAATTGTTTTCTCAACAGATTTAGTAATCATGTCAGCAGCTTCTTGCCATCCTAAGTGTTCAAGCATTAATACACCTGAAAGTAATACTGAAGATGGGTTTACTTTATCTAAACCAGCATATTTTGGTGCTGTACCGTGAGTAGCTTCGAAAATCGCGTGTCCAGTTACATAGTTAATGTTTGCGCCTGGAGCGATACCGATACCACCAACTTGTGCAGCTAATGCGTCAGAGATATAGTCACCGTTTAAGTTCATTGTTGCAACTACATCGAACTCATTTGGACGAGTTAAGATTTGTTGTAAGAAGATATCAGCGATAGAATCTTTCACTAAGATTTTACCAGCTGCTAAAGCGTCAGCTTGTGCTTTGTTTGCTGCTTCTTCACCTTGTTCTGCTTTAATTGCATCATATTGGTTCCAAGTGAATGTTTGATCAGCAAATTCTTTTTCAGCTAATTCATAACCCCATTTTTTGAACCCACCTTCAGTGAATTTCATGATGTTACCTTTGTGTACTAAAGTAACAGATGGGCGTTTATGATTAATAGCATATTCGATAGCAGAACGTACTAAACGCTCAGTACCTTCTTTAGATACAGGTTTTACACCGATACCAGAAGTTTCTGGGAAGCGGATTTTGTTAACACCAAATTCAGTTTGTAGGAAGTTGATGATTTTTTGAGCTTGTTCAGAACCAGATTCGAATTCGATACCAGCGTAGATGTCTTCTGTGTTTTCGCGGAAGATAACCATATCAACGTCTTCTGGGCGTTTAACTGGAGAAGGTACTCCATCAAAGTGACGTACTGGACGTAAGCACACATATAGGTCAAGCTGTTGACGTAATGCTACGTTTAGAGAGCGGATACCACCACCGATTGGAGTAGTAAGAGGACCTTTAATTGCGATTAGGTATTCGTTAATTTTGTCTAAAGTTTCTTGTGGTAACCATTCACCAGTTTGGTTGAATGCTTTTTCACCAGCTAAAACTTCTAGCCATTCGATTTTCTTTTCACCGTTGTATGCTTTTTCAACTGCTGCGTCGATTACTCGTGATGCTGCAGCCCAAATATCTGGACCAATTCCATCACCTTCGATGAAAGGAATCACTGGATTGTTTGGTACATTAAGTACGCCATTTTCAACTACAATTTTGTTTGACATTGCTGTTGCCTCCTAAATTCATAATCATAGGACTGTGTTATCAGTAACACAGTCCCAAATATTCTAGCATATTTTCCAAATTAGCGCTCGCTGATTGGAACATATTTTTGCATGCCTGGTCCAACATACTCTGCACGTGGACGGATTAGGCGGTTGTTAGCATATTGCTCTAAAATATGAGCTACCCAACCAGAAGTACGTGATACTGCGAAAATTGGTGTGAATAGGTCATGATCAATACCTAAAGAATCATACACTGACGCAGAGAAGAAGTCTACGTTTGCAGGTAATTTCTTTTGTTCTACGATCATGTCATGGATTTTAACTGACATTTCATATAGCTCTGGTTTACCAGTTAGTTCAGTTAATTTTTGTGACATTACACGTAAATGTGGTGCACGTGGGTCGCCTTTGCGGTATACGCGGTGACCGAAGCCCATGATTTTTTCTTTGTTGTCTAGTTTATTTTGAATGTAAGATTCAACTTTATCAAGTGAGCCAATTTCAGTTAACATTTTCATAACTTGCTCATTTGCACCACCATGAAGTGGTCCTTTTAATGCACCAATAGCTGCTGTTACACCAGAATATACGTCTGATAATGTAGCTACACATACACGCGCTGTGAATGTAGATGCATTTAATTCATGGTCAGCATGTAATACTAATGCTTTGTCGAATGCTTCAACTTCGATTGCTGCTGGTTCTTCACCTTTAAGCATGTATAAGAAGTTTGCTGCATATCCTAATTCTGGTTTTGGCGCAACTGGCTCTAAACCTTTACGAACACGTGAAAATGCAGTAACTACTGTAGCAATTTTAGCTTGTAAACGGATAGCTTTACGGTAGTTAGCTTCTGGATCCATAACATCTGCCTCTTCATCGAATACACCAAGTAAAGATACTGCAGTACGTAGCGCAGCCATTGGATGTACAGTTGAAAGTGGGTATGTTTTGAATTGCTCTACAATTGCTTGCGGAATTGTCATGTTGTCTGCTAATTGTTGTTTTAATTCAGCTAGCTCGTCTTCTTTTGGTAAACGAGTGTGCCACAATAAATAAACTACTTCTTCAAATGACGCGTTCTCTGCTAAATCATCAATGTTGTAACCAACATATGTAAGTGTGTCATCGATAATTGAACTGATTTTAGATTCCGCTGCTACGATACCTTCTAATCCTTTAGTTGCTGACATAAATTATCGCTCCCTCATACTTATATTTTTTGGTTGTAAATGTATTTTGTTCGTCACATTTACGTACTTTGCTCATATGAACCATTAAGTAAATCGCTTACATTGCTATTATAATCATTTTTGACAGCTTTGTGAATGAAAATCATCTAATTAAAGAAAAAGGCGCCCGAGCGATTATATATATGCTCTAAAGAGGTTTTATTGTATATTTTGACATTAATTTAACTTTTGAAATGGGGTGAATTTGTAAAAATGAGGAATATTAAGCATTTTTCGTACGAAAGAACCACTAGTGTTTTATTTTTCATTTTCTATTTGGTAATACTCTGGTTCGTATTACCTGTTTCATTGGCAATTTTTTTATCTTTTTCGACGTATCCTATCATAAAATTTCTTCACACTTATTGTAGGGTCGCTTATTGGCTTGCAGCAATCATTGTGGAAATTTTAATACTTTCTTGTATCTTTTTTCTTGCTGTTATATCCATCAATAGTGTCATTCATATCTTTCCTGAAATCCGGGATACACTACAAAATTTCCCACTTTTCGATGAATATGAATCCATGTTTATCCAAGTTTTGAAGGAAAAATCGTTGTCTATTTTTGATTCGATTTTAATTTATATAGCGAATATTTTTCAATTAATTATGAAGCATGTCATTGAAGTATTTATATTCCTTGTTGCCTACTATTTCGCCCTATTAGAGACTCGGAAATCCCGTTATTGGTTTTTTCGATATGTGCCAAAAAAATATCGCAATGAATGGCAGTCACATTTTTCTAAAGTAATGCAGCTATTTCATTACTTTATATTCGTGGAATTTCAGCTTTTCACAATTACGTTGCTCATACTATGTGCAGGATTTATGCTGCTTCAATTTGAACAAGCTATCATTAAAGCTTTTATTGTAGCCTTTGCAGATGTTCTGCCGTTCTTTGGCATTGGTGTATTTCTTGTACCTATGAGCATTTATTTTTACTTCACGGGCAATACCTTTTTATGTGTTGCCATTTTGGTGTTATATTTATTCGTCCAATTAACAAGGCAGCTAGCTGAATCTATGCTTTGGTCAAATACGCTACAATTACGTACCTTCCACACCTTTTTCATCAGTGCTGCCTCCATTTTATTATTTGGTTTTTATGGTATTTTACTAAGCCCATTTTTTTTATTTTTAGCGGTTAAACTAAAGGAAAATGCTATTTTTGAACGATAATAAAATTCCCTTTTTTCATTTTTTTACGCATCCAATAATAAAAAATTGGTTGGAACATTTTACGAGAAAAAGGCATAAGTAGTAGCAAACCAATTAAATCCGTTAAAAATCCTGGCAAAGCTAGTAATACACCACCGCTAAAAGTTAACACGGTATTAATTAAGGCAGGGCCTGGTGCCTCTCCTCGTGCTATCGTATTTTTAACATTTTGCACAGAATTCATACCTTTATTTTTCACTACATAAATACCTATAATACTTGTTGCAACAATGAGCAATAATGTATTGAAAACACCAATATTTTGACCAATTACTATTAATAACGCCAGTTCGGCTAATGCATAGACAATGAAACCAAGAAAAACTTTTCTCATATTTTTCTCCCTTCTATCTAAAAAGCTATACCTCTTATACGTTATTATAGCCCATTTTGTTTCATTAAAAAAACAAATGAAACATCATGTAGAGAGATCAATCTATTTATATTCAAGCATGCTACGGATGAAGAAGGTTTATGTATGAAAAGTGTTTGTTATGTTTAGAAAAAAGCTCTAGTACAGTCGTTCGCACTAGAGCTTCTTTCTTAAAGAACGCTGGCATGTCCTTTATAAATAACGCCCGTTTCCGCGTCCATTGTGATTTCCTGACCATGACGTATCAATGTTGTAGCTTCTTTTACTCCAACGATAACAGGGATACCTAAGCTCAGACCTACTACTGCCGCATGGCTTGTAAGTCCACCTTCTTCTGTAATTAGACCAAGACAATTTTCAAGCGCTGGCATCATATCGCGATCAGATCCAACCGTTACTATAATACATCCGTCTGTATCATAGGCTAATGCCTCTGCTGCATTTTTTGCAACAACCGTTTTTCCTACTACAGAGGCTTTGCCAATTCCTTGACCACGAGCTAGTAAATCTCCAATAATGTGAACCTTCATTAAATTAGTTGTACCTGCTTCACCTACTGGAACACCAGCTGTAATAACAACTGCATCGCCATGCGTTACATAGCCATGTTTTAAGCTCTCATCAACTGCTAGCTCTAAAATTTCATCAGTAGTTGTCACACGCTGACAAACAACTGGATATACTCCCCAAACTAAAGTTAATGTATGAGCTGTATTTGAGGACCCCGTTACGGCAACAACTGGTACACCTGGGCGATATTTCGCAATCATTCTAGCTGTATTACCACTTTCAGTCGGCGCTAAAACTGCCTTTACCCCTAGGTTGATCGACGTATATGCTACAGCCTGAGATATAGCCTCCGTCATATTTGCCTCTTTTTCTCGACTACGTGCAGAAACAATTGCTTTATAGTCTAAAGAGTTTTCTGTACGCTGCGCAATTTTATTCATTGTTTGAACAGATTCCACTGGATATAGACCTGCTGCTGTTTCACCAGATAACATAATAGCATCTGTGCCATCAATAATCGCATTCGCTACATCACTTGCCTCCGCTCGTGTTGGACGTGGGTTTCGTTGCATTGAATCTAGCATTTGTGTAGCAGTAATTACTGGTTTCCCTACTTGATTACATTTTAAGATTAATTTCTTTTGTACTAACGGAACTTCCTCAGCTGGAATTTCTACCCCTAGATCACCACGAGCTACCATTAATCCATCTGACACTAAGATGATTTCATCGATATTGTCGACACCCTCTTGGTTCTCGATTTTTGGGATAATTTGAATATGACTGCCACCATTTTGTTCAAGTAGCTCCCGAATTTCTAGCACATCCTTCGCACGACGCACGAACGAAGCTGCGATAAAATCTACATCTTGCTTAATGCCAAATAAAATATCCTGTGCATCCTTCTCTGTGATTCCAGGAAGCTGGACAGAAACACCAGGTACATTCACACCTTTTTTATTTTTTAAAATACCCGCATTTTCAACAATTGTATGAATAAGACCTTTTTCCATGTCTGTCGCTAAGACACGTAGCTGAATAAGTCCATCATCTAACAAAATAATAGAGTTTTGTTCTACATCCTCAATCAAACGATCATATGTGACAGAGAAGCTAGTCTCTGTACCCTCAACCTCGGTCATTGAAATATCGATTACTTGACCTGCTGATAGATGTAGCTCCCCGTTTTTCATATTATGTGTACGAATTTCAGGACCTTTAGTGTCGAGTAATATCCCAACTGGCTTTCCTAATTTCTGTGCAACTTCACGAATTAAATTAATACGTACCTCATGCTCCTCATGCGAACCATGTGAAAAGTTTAAGCGGGCAACATTCATACCTGCCTCAATCAGTTTTTCTAAAGTTTCTGGCGACTCACTCGCCGGACCAATTGTACATACGATTTTAGTTTTTCTCATTTTCTGCCCACTCCGTTTTTATGCCAAATTATATTGATAGTTCTTTCATTAACGTATATAAACTTACATCTGCCTCATGATTTTTTTCGAAAGCTTCAGGCATATCATAGTCAATTACTTGATGATTGCGAATTCCTACCGCTCTGCCAGACTTTCCTTCCATTAGTAATTCAACTGCATGAGCACCGAATTGACTTGCCAAAACACGATCACGTGCAGTAGGAGAACCACCTCGCTGAATATGGCCCAAAACAGAAACACGTGTCTCTTTCCCCGTTTTTTCATTTAACAATTTTGCCAAATCACTGCCTGACATGACACCCTCAGCAACAATAATAATACTATGCTTTTTACCTCGAGCTGCTCCTCGATCTAAGCGTGCCACAATATCATCTAAATTATAATCTTCTTCTGGAATTAAAACTGTTTCAGCACCAGCTGCAAGACCTGCCCATAAAGCAATGTCACCTGCGTCTCTTCCCATTACCTCTACAATAAAGGAGTTTTCATGAGAGGTTGCTGTATCACGAATTTTATCAATGGACTCTACAACAGTATTTAGTGCCGTATCAAATCCTATTGTGTATTCTGTGCCCGGTACATCATTATCAATTGTTCCTGGCACACCAACAACAGGGAAGCCTTTCTTCACTAAATCCATAGCCCCTCTGTAGGAACCATCACCACCAATAACAACTAAACCTTCAATTCCAGCTGCACGCAGGTTGTCAATACCACGCTGTTGGACTGCTTCTTCTTTAAATTCAGGACATCTCGCTGAATTTAACTGTGTACCACCTCGTTGGATTATGCCACCTACTGAACCTAAATCAAGGGTCTCCATGTAACCTTTTACTAAGCCTTCATAGCCATGCTTAATTCCGACAACATCGATTCCATGAAATGCTGCCTTACGAACTACTGCACGAATAGCTGCGTTCATTCCTGGTGCGTCTCCACCACTTGTTAATACGGCAATTTTTTTCATTGTCGAACCTCCTGCAGTTACTATTATTATTCACATTAACATGAAAAAACAAACTATGTAAGGGTTCTAAGACTATAAAAACATAACTTTTACATAAAAAATAAAAAGAATGCGCTTTCACACACTCTTTCCATTCAAAAACATCCGAAATCTAACATTTTTTCAAGAAGTCTGGCGTTATTTTTGCGCTACTATCTTCTTATATCATAAAAGCTTTTTCATTATTTAAAGACAAAATTAATCTCTTTACGAGCAGATTTCAACTATCGAATCTGATTCTAAAATTTAATTCACAAAATATTTTTTATACTTCTGTTTCTGTATATTGACCTATTTTTTTAAATTTCTCGTAACGATCTTCAACTAATTGTTCACCATTTAAAGAATTTAATGCTTTCAGTGTGTCACTTATACATTCCTTTATATAAAGTGCCTGTTTTGCTACATTACGATGTGCACCACCTGTAATTTCTGGAATGATGCCATCAATGACACCTAGCTCCTTTAAATCAGGTGCTGTTATACGCATTGCCTCCGCAGCTTGTTTTGCAAGGCTTCCATCACGCCATAAGATGGATGCTGCTCCTTCAGGAGAGATAACAGAATATGTTGAGTTCTCTAACATAAAGACCCGATTAGCTACCCCTAAAGCAAGTGCACCACCGCTACCACCTTCACCAATAACAATGCTGATTACTGGTACTTTTAAGCCTGCCATCTCAATCAAATTTCTAGCAATTGCTTCGCTTTGACCTCGTTCCTCAGCTGCCTTACCTGGGTACGCGCCTTTCGTATCAATAAAGCATATAATCGGTCGTTTAAATTTCTCAGCCTGCTTCATTAATCGCAATGCTTTTCGATAACCTTCTGGATGTGGCATACCAAAATTACGACGGATATTTTCTTTTGTAGATTTTCCACGTTGATGTCCGATAATTGTTACTGGCTGTCCTTCAAAAAATGCAATACCTCCAAGAATGGCTGCATCATCACCAAACGTCCGATCCCCATGCAATTCTATAAAATTTTCGCACATCGCTTCTATATATTGTAATGTCGTTGGTCTTTCTGGATGTCTAGCAACCTGTACACGATCCCACGGCTTCATATTGGCGTATATGGATTGCTCTAGCTGAGTCAGACGAGTTTCAAGCTTTTCAATTTCTCCTGTCATATCTACATCTGCTTCAGCAGCTATTGATTTTAATTCATCTATTTTTTCACGTAATTGTATTACTGGTTCTTCAAAAGCTAAATTTTTAAGCATGTTGTACGCCGCCTTTCGTATGCATTTTTACAAGTACTGCTACTTGATCTCGCAAATCTTTACGAGGGAAGATGGCATCAAGTTGACCATGCTCTAGTAAAAATTCTGCTGTTTGGAAATCATTTGGTAATTTTTCTCTAACTGTTTCTTCAATAACACGACGTCCAGCAAAGCCAATTAATGCCTGTGGTTCCGCAATATTAATATCTCCAACAGATGCAAAGCTTGCCGAAACACCACCTGTTGTTGGGTGTGTCAATATGGAAATAAATAAAAGCCCTTGTTCACTATGACGTTTTAATGCCACGCTCGTTTTCGCCATTTGCATTAATGATAGAACGCCTTCCTGCATGCGCGCTCCTCCACTAGCAGTAAAAATAATAAACGGTACACGCAATTCAGTAGCCTTTTCAACAGCTCGTGTAATTTTTTCTCCAACAACTGAGCCCATGGAGCCCATACGGAAATGAGAATCCATAATTGCTACGACAATTTCTTCTCCGTCTAATGTTCCTACTCCTGTCAATACAGCCTCATTTAAGCCCGTTTTTTGTTGATCCACAGAAATTTTTTCTACGTACGCTGGGAAGTTAAGTGGATTACTTGTTTGTAAATGATCATCCATAGAAACAAATGAGCCTTCATCTAAGAAATAATCGACGCGCTCCTGTGCAGTCATTTTGAAGTGATGGCTACATTTTGTGCATACTTTATGATTTTTCTCTAATTCCTTCGTTAATTGAATATGGCGGCATTCAGGACATTTTGTCATCAGTCCTTCTGGAAATGCCTTTTCTTGTCCGCTCTCTTTCTTTTTCTTATTACCACTAAATAAGCTACGTATTGCCATGTTTGACTCCCCCTCTGTTGTCTAAATGCTTTGTTCAGTATTCATCCACTGTTCGTAAGCTTTTAATGCTTCTTTTTCATAGCCTAGCTGCATCGATTTCAACATTGTTTGAATAATTAACTTTTCCTCTTCTGTTGAGTTTCGATTTAAACGATCACCATCATAAGCTGTTAATTGAAACCAGATTTTTAAAGACAGTCGATTTCCTGCCGTTATTATTAGCTCTCGTAAAATATCCCGACAATTTACCGTACCTTCAATTTCTAGTTTCACAAAAAAACTGTCCCACACAGGTAGTATGCGAAGAATCTCTGTACAACTTATTACGCGGATAGCTTCCTTTTCATGAATTTGCCGCGTTAATTCGACATCCTTTTTTGATTTTTCATCTTCTAATATAAACATCGACAGTATTTCTACGAGCTGATGTTTATGTGTTGATGCTAGAAAAGTACCACCACCATGTCTTGTTTCAATCAGTCCGAGCAATTCTAAACTTCGCAATGCCTCTCTTACAGAGGAACGCCCGACACCTAGACGCTCTGACAGAACTCGTTCGGAAGGTAGCTTCTCCCCAGCTTGTATTTTTTCTATTTTTATGAGTTGACGTAATTGTTGGACGATTTCTAAAAACACTTTCTTTTGTTCGGTCTTTTTATCCATACGACTAACTCCCCTTATCAAAAAGTGGTCTGACCACTTTTAACGTTGTTTCTAGCTTACAAAATAACTGATGAAATGTAAAGAAAAAACTGCATAAAATTTATGCAGTTTCTAAATTCTTGTTTCATTTTATATTTTTTTCGTCGTTTGTGCGTGTTTTACTTTCACCTGTGGCTTTCCAAATCGTCTTTCCACTGTACCCTCAATATAAAGTATTTCATCCTCCTTTAAAAAGTCCTGCACAAGCTGAAATACTTGTGGAAATAGGGTGATGGACACTGCGCCATATTCGTCTTGAAGCTGAGCAAAAGCCATTTGCTCACCTCTTTTTGTACGAATTTTTTTTATCTCTTCAATCAAGCCAATCACTTTGACATAGGTTCCATCTCGTGTATGTTTTAACTCTCTGCATGTAACATTGGTATCCGGCCAGAAAGCTCGCTCTTCTGATACAGGATGTGCTGATATATAAAAACCTAAAACTTCCTTCTCGCGGATCAGTTTTTCTTTTTGCGTCATTTCTTGAGCTTGCATATATTTTGGTTTACCAAAGCTAAAAGCAGTAGCTGATGCCCAGTCAATATCCTCTGTAGGTCTTAATAGCTCTGCATGCTTCAAAGCTGCTTCTACAGTCTTAATAAGTACAGCACGATCTTTCTCCAAATAATCAAGGGCTCCAGCAAAAATTAAAGCTTCTATTACTTTCGGTTTAAAATGCTGAGCACTTAAAGCAACTGCTAGATCAAATAAATTATTCAATGCCTCTACATTCGATTGTCGTATGGCCTTAACCGTCTCAATAAAGGGATGAGGAACACCTTTAATTCCTGATAAGCTATATCGAATGCCATCATTTTCTACAGTGAAATATTTAGTACTATGTTTTAATGAGGGCGGGTAAAAAATTATCCCCTGCTCTTTGGCTTCATTCACAAGTTGCTGAATCTTTTCCGCATTTCCTGTTGCATTTGACAATAACGCTGCATAAAAGCTTTTTGGATAATGCGCCTTTAAATAGGCCATTTGATAGGAAATAACACTATATGCAACCGCATGGCTTTTAGGGAAGCCATAATCCGCAAAACGTACAATCAGTGCATATACTTCTTCTGCTATATGAATATCGTAACCTTGGTTCATCGCTCCATTGACAAATACAGCACGTTGCTCCTCTAAAACTTGGCGATTTTTCTTGCTGACCGCTCGACGCAGTAAATCTGCTTGTCCCATAGAAAAGCCTGCCATTATCGAGGCAATTTGCATGATCTGTTCCTGATAAACGATCACACCAAATGTCTCTTGTAAAATCGGCTCTAACACAGGATGTGGCATAACCACTAATTCTTGTCCTGATTTCCGTCTTGCATAAATTGGAATAAAATCCATTGGACCTGGCCGATATAAAGCATTGACTGCTACGATATCTAAAAAATGAGTTGGTTTAATGTCCCGTAAAGCTTGCTTCATGCCTTCAGATTCCAACTGAAAAATCCCTAATGTATCTCCCCTTTGAAGAAGTTGGAGTGTTTTTTCATCTTGCATCGGGATTCGTTCAAACTCTATCCATGGTCCCTTTGCTTTATAAATTGACCAGCGTATCTGCTCTAAAATTGTTAAATTACGCAAGCCTAAAAAGTCCATTTTCACAAGACCACATGCTTCTACATCACCCATTGGCCATTGCGTACAATAAATATCATCATGCCCCTTCTCAATAGGCATTGTATTGACCAAGGGAGATGGTGCTAATACAACCCCAGCAGCATGCGTAGAGGAATTTCTTGGCAAGCCCTCTAATTTCAAAGCTACTTCTAACCAACGACGATGCTTTTCATTCTCTGCTATCCAGCCTTGTAAGCCCTGTGACTCTGCCACCGCTTTTTGTAGCGTCATTCCAGGTTTATTAGGAATCAATTTCGAAATCTTTTCTAATGTTTCAGCTTCGAAGCCTAAAGCTCGAGCTACATCCCGAGCCACAGCTTTTGCAGATAATGTACCAAATGTAATAATCTGCGCGACATTTGCCTTACCATATTTATGTGCAACATATTGTATAACCTTTTGTCTTTTATTATCTACAAAATCTATATCAATATCTGGCAAAGAGATACGTTCTGGATTTAAAAAACGCTCGAATATTAATCCATATGCTAGAGGATCTACTTGTGTTATAGAAAGACTATAGGCTACAAGTGATCCCGCTGATGAACCCCGGCCTGGTCCCGTTAAAATTTGATTTTCTTTGGCAAATCGCATAAAATCTGCAACAATTAAAAAATAATCCGCAAAGCCCATTGAACAAATAATTTCAAGCTCATATTGTAGTCGCTCTCGATAAGCAGGTGGTATTTCATGCTCATTGAAGCGCATTGTTAATCCAGTATACGCCTCCTTGACAAGTAAGTTCTCAGCTGTTTCTCCTATTGGAACTGGAAATTTTGGCATTTGCACAGGCATATGTGGAATTTTGGCCGTACAGCTAGCTAACATTGCTGCGCTCGCTTCAAGCCATTCAGGATGATCAGCAAACCAGCTGCTCCATTCACTCTGCGTTGGCACAAAATAACCTTGCAAAGCAGGTACCTTTGTATCTGTGCATTTTTCACCTGTATCAATAGCTCTTACTACCTCGTAAGCAAAGTGGTCTTCAGGTCGTAGAAAATAACAACTTTGTGAAGCGACTAAAGGAACGCTTTCGTTTTTACACCATGTAACACAATCCTGTTCTTTTTCTGCAATCATCCCTGCTGGTCTAGCAACACCCATAAATAAATGCTGACCAAATAATGATTTTAGTGCATTTGCTGCCTCTGTCCAATGCTCAATTTCTGGTATGTCATTAGAGGAAAGCAATGCTATACAGCCTGCTGCATACCCTTCTAGCCATTTCCAAGGTAAAACTTCATCCTCTCTTATCGAAACAGCACTACTAATCTTTAATAAATGCTGATAACCTTCTTGTGTCTTTGCATATAAAACTAAAGGAATTTGTAGCTCCTGCCATTGTATGTTTACAGAAAGACCAATTACAGCATGAATATTTGCTTGCTGTAATGCCCTACAAAAAGGCAAAAGCCCATACAATTTCGAATTGACGATTGCACAGGCCTGCGTTTTTTGCTCTTGTAAAAAAGGGATCAATTGTTCAAGCCGAATCGTGCTTTTCAATAAATCCGCGCTCGTATGCATTTTCGTATATACATGTGTCAAATGAATCCCTTCCTTTCCTGATCTTGTTAGTTATTTGAGCGGTACGTTTGACAAATTGCCTGTAAACGATTTATCACACGATCTGCTTCCTCCCATGAATAAGCAGTTGCACCTGAAGCTAATGGGTGTCCCCCACCATTGAATTCCTTCGCTAGCGTATTAATAACAGGACCTTTCGAGCGTAAACGTACTCGAATTTGTTCCCCCTCCTCAATAAACACAACCCATGCACAAATGCCTTTCACACTACCAAGGCTGCCGACTAAAAGAGAAGCCTCAGATGGTACAGCATTAAAATCTGTTAGCAATTCCTTCGTCAGCTTTATATATGCTGCGCCATGCTCATCCATTTCAAAATTTTGATAGATATAGCCCTGTAAATTTAGTAATTTTTGTTCCATTTCATACATGCCATTAAAAATCTGATTTCTATCAAAATCATATGTAATGAGTTCTGCAGCAATTTTAAACGTTTTCGCTGTTGTACTTGGAAATTGAAATCTTCCTGTATCACCCACAATACCAGCAAATAGCAATCTTGCAGCTGCACTAGATAGCGACCAGTTGGCTGCATTGCGCCCTTCCTCAAAAAGCTCATAGATCATTTCACTACAAGAGCTAGCTGTCGTGTCCACCCACAATAAATCGCCATATGCATCATCATTTGGATGATGATCGATTTTAATAACCATTTTACCCTTTGTATAGCGTTGGTCGTCAACACGTTCAGTATTTGCAGTATCCGTAACAATTACTAAAGCATTATCATAAACATCATCAGTAATCTGATCAGGCTGTGCCATAAATGTTAAAGAATCATCATGCTCACCTACAGCAAAAACCCTTTTTTCTGGATAGTTGGCTAAGATTAATTCTTTTAAACCTTGTTGAGATCCATAAGCATCTGGATCTGGACGTACATGACGATGAATAATAATTGTCTCATATAAAGCAATTGTGTCGATGATTTGTCGTTTCAATATAATTTCCTCCAAAATGATAGTAATAACCGTTAGCATTTTTCATCAATAATCGTTACAATAATGTCTAGTTATGCTAGGAGGTTTACTATGCTCAATTTAATTTTTGTGTTTGCCATAATCATATCATTTGTTTTTTATTTTTACTTTAAAACAAAACAATTCCGTTCTCCATTACCGATTGCAAAAAAATGGTACAAAAGCAGAGCGAATGTAAGTTTCGGTGCTTTTATACTTTTTTTTGGTTGTAATCAAGCTTATTTATTCCCTGGATTATACACATTTATTATTGTAGCAATTCTTGTCGTTTTAGGCATCTTTGTTATTATTGAAAATATTAAAAAAGCTCGACACTACGGTCAATTTGTTGAAGAGGAGTACCGTATTAATCAATAAGCAAAAAAATAAGGGATGGCCTAATATTTCCACTAGGCCATCCCTTTTCCAGCTTAGCGCTCCAAGAGTTGGAACATCATCATTGCCTTCCCGACTAACATTTGCTGATTAAACACTTCGAAGTCCATTTTCACAAATTTACGACTCATGTCTAAAATTCGAGGTTTTACAGTAAGTGTACTTTCCATTTGTACAGGCTTGATGAAATAAATCGTCATGTTTTCGGCGACGGCATCGCCTCGCTTACGGCGCTTTAATGCAAATGAACCAACTTCTGCTAATAAAGTTGTAAATGCTCCGTAAGAAATCGCCCCATATTGGTTTGTCATTTGAGGTGTTACTTTAAACTCAACGATTAGTTCTTCATCACCAAGAACCTTCATTTCATTTTTTACTAAATCATCAATTGTTTCTCCATGCTGAGGCTGTCTTTGTGCAAGCTGAAGTGCCTTAAGCACATCTTGACGGCTAATCACGCCTTGTAAAATCGTATCATCATCAACGATCGGTAACAAATCAATGCCTTCCCAAATCATACGGTGACCCGCAGAAGCAACACTCATTTTCATGGATCCAGCAATTGGGTTTTTAGTCATTACCTTTTCAATAAGTTCAGTTTCTTCTCGACCGATTACGTCTTTTACAGTAATCATCCCGACAAGCTTATTATTGGCTGTCACTACTGGAAAGGCACCATGAGTAGTTCGCTCATTTAGCTTTTGGAAATGATGAATTGTTTCATCATTTTTTAGGACAGCTGTATCTGTCATTGGGACATAGATATCCTCAATAAATAAAATATCCTTTTTGATTAATTGATCATAAATTGCTCGATTAATCATCGTCGCTACTGTAAACGTATCATAGCTCGTTGAAATGATTGGTAAATCTAATGAATCTGCAAGCTGCTTATTATCCTCCGTTGTGTCAAAACCACCAGTAATTAAAACAGCTGCACCAGCTCGTAGCGCATTCTCATGGGCTTTAATACGGTTTCCGACGATAAGCAAGCTTCCTGCATCTGTATAGCGCATCATATCCTCTAATTGCATCGCACCAATCACAAATTTTGTCAGCGTTTTATGTAGTCCTGATTTCCCACCTAAAACCTGTCCATCGATTATATTGACAATTTCAGCAAACGTTAAGCGTTCAATATTCTCTTTCTTTTTCTTTTCAATACGAATTGTTCCAACCCGTTCAATGGAGCTAACTAAACGGCGATTCTCCGCTTCCTTAATAGCACGGTATGCAGTTCCTTCACTAACTTGCATTTCTTTTGCAATTTGACGTACTGAAATTTTATCGCCCACGGGTAGTGATTCGATGTATTGTAAAATTTTCTCATGTTTTGTAGACAAAATATCACCTATTCCTCAAGCATCATTTCTGCTCTTAGTGTACCATATATTTTATAAAAATATTTAATATAAAGTGATGAATTTGTTTAACTTTCCCCATCGTTTCAACTATGCACGTGGTGTCAATTTATATAGTACAGCAGTGTCAATGTTTAGGAACAGTTTACTTTTTCACCGGCTTTTAAAATTTGTACCTCTGAATTTTGCACTAGCTCCGCAAAAATTTGTGGATCCTGCTCGATTGGAGGAAATGTATTGTAATGAATTGGTACGACAATTTTCGGCTTTAAAAATGCAACTGCACATGCAGCATCCTCTGGCCCCATTGTGAAATTATCACCAATTGGTATAAAGGCAATATCAATCGGATGGCGCTCACCAATTAATTTCATATCACTAAATAGCGCTGTATCTCCTGCGTGATAGATTGTCAATCCCTCAATAAATAATAAAACTCCTGCTGGCATTCCCATATAAATTATTTCATTATTTTCAGTTACATAGGAAGAACCATGGAATGCTTGCGTAAATTTCACTTTACCAAAATCAAATTCTCTTGCCCCTCCTATGTGCATTGGATGCGCTTTCACGCCTTGCCAAGAGATCCAATTGGCCAGCTCATTTGGTGCAATAACAAGTGCGTCTTTCTTCTTTGCAAGCTCTACCGTATCACCAACATGATCATTATGTCCATGCGTCAATATAATAATATCTGGTGCTTCTTCCGCAACCTTTAAATCTGTTTGCCCATTCCCATTAATGAATGGATCAATCAATATTGTTTTCCCATGAGTTTGAATTTTAACAACGGAATGTCCATGATAGCTTATCTCCATTTTATAATTCCTCCTTGCACTATTGTTACGAATCCATGTGTCGAAAAGGCCAATTGGTAACTGGTAATTAGTAAGCTACTGATTACTATTACACAATATGCCCCCTTTAATTTTTATTCGCTATTCATGCGCGTTTTCCCTTTTTTTGATATGCTTATAGGGAGAATTGTTGTCTTATCTTAACAGACTTTACCCGATTAAGAGACAATTATTCATTAGCAAAGGAGATGACCCGCTCAAAAGTAGAAGCCTCACCAAGCTTCAGCAGTAAAAAAATCTTTTAAGCAACAAGAGGAGGAAATGTCTATGTCAAAGGTAGAAGAAATTCAAAACTATTTACAACAAAACCAAATTGATGCTGCTTTCGTAACAACACCTGATAATGTTTTTTACGTTTCTGGCTTTAAAAGTAATCCACATGAGCGATTACTGGGCGTGATGATTTTCAAAAACGCAGAGCCTTTTTTAATTTGTCCAAAAATGGAGATTCCAGATGCGAAGGCTGCTGGCTGGTCATACGAGGTGGTTGGTCATCAAGATACGGAAAACGCCATGGAAGTTCTTGCCCAAACTATAAAAGATCGAAATGTGAATCCATCAGCTTTTGCCATTGAAAAGACTCACCTTATTGTAGAGCGTTTAGAGGCACTACAGCAATCATTCCCGGAAGCAAATTTTGTCCGTCTGGATGAAAAAATCAATGCTATGCGTGTTATTAAGGATGAACATGAATTAGAAAAATTACGTAAAGCTGCTGAACTTGCTGACTACGCAATTGAGGTCGGTTGTAAGGAAATCGCTGAAGGAAAAACAGAAATGGAAATTGTAACAGCTATTGAAAGTGCTATTCAAGAAAAAGGCTGTAAAATGTCCTTCGAAACAACAGTATTGAGTGGACCGAAAACAGCCTCTCCACACGGTATACCAGGTTCCCGTAAAATTGAAAAAGGCGATATGGTGTTATTTGATCTAGGCGTAAATTACGATGGTTACTGCTCTGATATTACACGTACAGTTGCTTTTGGTGAACCGAGCGAAGCACAGAAGGAAATTTATCATACGGTGCTTGCTGCCAATACAAATGCCATTGCTGCTGTAAAGCCAGGTGTCCGTGCAATGGAGTTAGATATAATTGCCCGTGACACGATTGCTGATGCTGGTTTCGGGGAGTATTTTACACATCGTCTAGGTCATGGCCTTGGCATTTCTGTCCATGAATTCCCTTCAGTGACAGGTACTAATGAACTGATTATGGAAGAAGGAATGGTCTTTACAATTGAACCAGGTATCTACAAATCTGATGTAACAGGTGTCCGCATTGAAGATGACGTGGTTGTTACAAAAGATGGAGTCGAGGTGCTGACGAAGTTCCAAAAGGAATTAATTGTGCTTTAATATTCCTAATTACATTTAATCCAATCAAAAAAGGAAGCACCATGAGTTTTCTCATAGTTGCTTCCTTTTGCTTTTTCAATTAATTAATGAAGTAATTCATCTACATCAACAAATGGCAGACCTTGAGAATCAGCTACCGCCTTATAAACAAGTTGTCCATCTAACGTATTTACACCTTTTTTCAATGCAGGATTATCAAGACATGCTTGTTTATATCCCTTATTGGCGATTTGCAGTGCATAAGGAATTGTATTATTTGTTAAAGCAATAGTTGAAGTACGAGGAACAGCTCCTGGCATGTTTGCTACTGCATAGTGTACGACACCATGTTTAACATAGGTTGGATCATCATGTGTCGTCACACGATCAGATGTTGCAAAAATTCCACCTTGATCAATTGCAATATCAACAACTACTGAGCCTGGTTGCATAGACTTAATCATTTCCTCAGAAACAAGCTTAGGTGCCTTAGCCCCAGGAATTAACACTGCTCCAATTACTAAATCTGAGTTTTTCACAGATTCCGCAATATTATAAGGATTAGACATTAATGTTTGAACATCACGACCAAATAAATCCTCTAATTGACGTAAACGCTCTGGGCTCAAATCAATTACTGTTACATCTGCGCCCATACCAACAGCTATTTTTGCCGCATTTGTTCCAGCAATACCACCACCAATAACAGTGACTTTACCGCGTGGTACACCAGATACACCGCCAAGTAGAATTCCTTTTCCTGCATGGTTTTTCTCTAGGAACTGTGCCCCAATTTGCGTTGCCATTTTACCTGCAACTTCACTCATTGGTGTTAATAGTGGTAAGGAACCATTTGCTAATTGAACTGTTTCATAAGCAATACCAACAACTTTTTTATTTAAAAGAGCTTGCGTTAGTTCGATTTCTGGTGCTAAATGCAAATAAGTGAATAGGATTTGCCCCTCTTTGAAGTAGTCATATTCTGATGCAATAGGTTCTTTTACCTTCATAATCATTTCTTGTGACCATGCCTCTTTTGCTGTTTCAACAATGTGAGCACCTGCTGCCTGGTAGTCTGCATCTGTAAAGCTTGATCCTAAGCCTGCACCTGTTTCAATGAACACTTCATGACCAGCATGTGTTAATGTAACAACTCCAGCGGGTGTCATTGCTACACGATTTTCATTGTTTTTAATCTCTTTTGGAATACCAATTTTCATCTTTCCTATCCCCTTCCATTGCCTAAGAAATTAGCATCATTTTTGTAAATACGATTTTTTCCGTATTGATGCACCCCTTGCCCTTCCATATTACCAAAAATAATCAAATAATGCTTTAAATAAAGCGATTACAGCTAAAATTAATAACATTTCCAAAATACAAAATTTTCAAATTACTAATACTACATTTTAAGTTGGTATTCAAAAAATGGACACTCACCGTTTCTATTAACGAAATGTAATCTTCGTTTTTATAATGGATTTCAAGTTGGAAGTACAGTTCTTTGGACAAAACTATATGAGGGAAATTGATATTTTAGCAGTTTCACAATAAAAGCCTTCACTTTTTCACATTTTTTCTTTCGGAAAGTATTTCCTTTAGAAAATCATTTGGTATAATCAGAATATATAAATCAGGGAGGTAATTCAAATGGCTAATCATTATAAAAGCATTGTAGTTGCAGTAGACGGTTCTAAGGAAGCAGAATACGCATTCCGTAAATCAATTGACGTGGCAAAACGTAACGAAGGTGCTGTGTTAAACTTAGTAAATGTTATTGATACACGTTCTTTTGCTGCAATCGAAGCTTATGATCGTTCAATTGCCGAGCGTGCTCAAGCATTCTCTGAAGAATTATTAAATGGTTACAAAAAACAAGCTGAAGATGAAGGCTTAACGAACATTAACCTTGTAATTGAATATGGCTCACCAAAAAATATCATTACGAAAGAGCTTTCTAGCATCGTAGACGCAGACTTAATCATCTGTGGTGCAACTGGTCTAAACGCAGTAGAACGCTTCCTAATCGGTTCGGTATCTGAAGCAATTGTACGTTCAGCAAAATGTGACGTACTTGTTATCCGTACGCCAGAAAAATAATTAGTACATAAAAAGGTATCCAATTTTGGATACCTTTTTAATTATTTATCTTCGCGCCACATTTTCACTTTTTCAAAGAACATCGCTAGCGCTTGTTTATTTTGCATATTTGGTACCTTTGCCAGCAATACCTCTTTCGGTGCCCTAAACTCCTGCCCCTGCTTTTGCAAAATAACAATGCTTTTCTCAAGGGCTTTGTTAGCAAACATTGTATCGGGCAGCTGAATAATTGCTTGAATCCAAGCATGCTTCTGGATATATTTATGCAATTGCTTAGATTGCTCTGAGTCAAAAAGATGGGATGGTGCAAGGAAGAATAAATAGCCCCCATCCTTCGTGTAGTTAATGGACTGCTCAATAAACAAGTGATGTGCAAAACTCATTCCTTCTGAAGGACACAATTCATAATTCAATGCCACTTCCTCGTTCGGATAATAACCAACTGGTAGATCACAAACAATTGCATCCACTGGATTTACTAATAAATCCTCTAAAGCATCTTGTCGGTATAATGACACAGGCTGCTCTGTCAAATCAGCTGTTGCTGCGGCTAAACGAATAAGCAGCTCATCAATCTCGACACCAGTAGCTTCTATCTTTCCATCTAATAAATTCATAACTGTTAGTAGTAAATTCCCTGTACCAACCGCAGGATCCAACATCGCGATTTTTTCTGTTGCTAGACGATCTGCAAAAATCTGCTCCACAAAATAGCCAACTAATAGACCAAGTGTATCCGGTGTCATTTGATGATTAGGCTGAGAACCTTTTCTCATACCCTTTAAGATAGCAATTTGAACTGCTTTTCGTACATCTTCCTTAGTTGCACCTTCTTGAGAAAAATCAACTACTCCATCTAGCCACGCCTCTAAACCATCCAAAACTCCTTCAAGCAAAGTAATATCTTGTTCTTTTTCTATTTTCTCAGCATGTTCATTAAGCATACCAAATAATTTCTCAATATTTTCCATAGATAACTTCCTTTCACGCAGAAAAGAGCCGTGACAAAACCTTGTCACAGCCCCTTTGTCTAGTAATATCTTAGCCTAAAAGCAGTATTTTATGCTAGTGCTTTGACAGCTTCAATCGCCGCTTCATAATTTGGATGGTCTGTTGCCTCTGGTACATATTCCACATATGTCACTTTGTCATTAGCATCCACCACGAAAACTGCACGCGTTAGAAGACGTAATTCTTGGATGTATACCCCGTAGGCTTCCCCAAATGAAAGGTCACGGTGATCTGAAACTGTTTGAACAGCATCAATCCCTGCAGCACCACACCAACGTTTTTGAGCAAACGGAAGATCAACAGATACTGTATAAATTACAACATTGTCTCCTAAGTTTGCTGCTTCCTCGTTAAAACGACGTGTTTGGGCATCGCACACACCAGTATCTAATGATGGTACAACACTAAATAAACGAATTTTCCCCTCAGAATCTTTCAATGTAACAGGTGAAAGGTCGTTCGCTAATACTGTGAAATTTGGTGCTTGATCTCCAACCTTTACTTCGTTACCAATAAGTGTTACTGGACCATTTTTAAATGTTACTTGTGCCATATAAACGCCTCCTAATCATCATATGTACATAATATTACTAAATGAAGGGAATTGTTTGCAACTAAGACAACTCCGTAATTCAATTTCAGGCACCTAAAAAAGAGCTGCCCCATTTACTTGAGACAGCTCCAATTGCTATTCCTCTTTTTTTTCTTCAAGAATGTCTATGTCTTTTTCTATGAGAGGTTCAGTTGTAAGACTATCCTCTTTGATTGGGGGTGGAGGTTGTGTTAATTCCTTTTCAATAAACGTATTTTCATGCACAACAGTTGTATCCGCAAAGAAATCATGTAAACCTTTATTGTCAGGTAAAATAACGACAAGAATATAAAGTGGCATAAAAATATTACAAATTATTCGCCCAATCCAATCACGAAATATCACATCAGACCAGGTAAGTTTATCATGCTTTAGTGAAACCACACGTAATCCAAATACCATTTTCCCTAATGTTTGCCCAAAAAACTTTGTCATCAGAACGAAATAACTATAATAGAGGATAGCAGTGATTATTGAAATGGGTGCATACCATACTGTTTCAGATAATGACCAATCCATTACATAAAAAATTGGGTTAATGAAAATGCCACCAACTGCTGTAATGATAAATCCGTCTAATAAAAATGCCCAAAAACGGATCCAAAATCCTGCTGTTTTTTTAGCATAGTTTTTATTCATGATTGTTTTTTCGGATTGATCAATTAGTAACGTATTACTGAGAGAGGATGAACCTTGCATAACAATTTCATGGTTTGTCATTGTGCTCCCCCCTTAGTATTCGCCGTATAAGTACATCATTTTCGGTGCTTTATAATCTGTCATGATTTTCATCAGCATTTTTTCCTCAGTAGATGGACCAAAGACAGATCCAATCTTCATGCCAACATATGACTGCCAGCCACCCATTTCATATGAATACTCAAATAATTCAGCATCTTGTAAACCAAAATCTTCGCGTAATGCAGTAATCGTAGCTTCCTGATCCCCAATTTCATCAATTAAGCCAGATTCAAGTGCCTTTGTACCACTAAGTATTCGACCATCAGCAACTTTTTTAACTTCTGCTTCAGACATGTTACGTCCTTTTTCAACAATATCAACGAATTCCTCATATGATTCATTAATCATATCCTGCATCATGGCACGCTCTTCTGCTGTTACTTCCCGCATAGGACTTAGCATGTCCTTATGCTCACCAGATTTAAACGTCTCATACTTAATACCAACTTTTTCTGCCAAAGCCTGATAATTAATTGATTGCATAATGACACCTATTGAACCTGTTATTGTATCACGTTGTGCAAATATTTTATCGGCTGGTGCTGAAATATAGTAACCTCCTGATGCAGCCATTGAATCCATAGAAACATAAATTGGTATTTGTCGCTCTTCTTTAATTTTTAATAGTCTTTTATAAATTTCTGCAGATTCTTTAACACCACCACCTGGTGAATTGACACTTAAAACAATACCTTGTATCGAATCATCATTTAAAATATTATCTAATTGCTCTAAAAAGAATTGATGGTCATATGCTACTGGTTGCCATAACGAACTTGAGCCAATATCTTGTATTGCTCCATCAATCTTTAAATAGGCTATCCGCTTATCCATATTACCATTTTCGATAACTGTCTCCATAACTGACAAATCATTTCCAGCCATTATGCTGTCAAAATTACCAAATAAATCTGATTTAAAAATTGCAAATACAGTGTTGATACCTAAAGAAAATACAAGTAATACACCTGCAATAATTAAAGCAGTCCACCTTTTTACATTCATGTCTTTCCGCCTCCTCTACACGTTATACGAATAACTTTCTAATATGTTTCATTTTTTTGCAATACTATTTAAAAGTTTGCTAATTAATATTACCGAATATCATAAAAAAATCAAAGCTCAATAAAAATTCATGAACTTTGATTTTCGACATTATTTCCTAGGAAATTATTTTTCGACAAAAAGTAAATCTATAACTATTTAATATTACATTTATTTTTTTCTTGTTGACGCAATTCAATACGACGGATTTTGCCTGAAGAAGTCTTTGGCAATTCTGTTACAAATTCAATGGCCCGAGGATATTTATATGGTGCTGTTAAAGCTTTTACATGATTTTGAAGTTGTTTAATAAGATTATCATTTCCTAACTCTCCATCATTAAGTACCACAAATGCCTTTACAATATTTCCTCGAACTTCATCTGGACTTGCTACAACTGCCGCTTCTTTTACTGTAGCATGTTTGATGAGAGCGTCTTCTACTTCAAAGGGTCCTATTGTATAGCCAGATGAAATAATAACATCATCTCCTCGCCCCTCAAACCAAAAATAACCATCTACATCTTTATATGCTCGATCACCAGTGATATACCAATCTCCTCTAAATTGTAAACTGGTACGCTCAGGGTCATGTAAATATTTTTTAAATAACGCAGGCGTTTCACGATGAACGGCAATATCACCTACTTCTCCAACTGCAACAGGATTTCCAAAATCATCTATAATTTCTACTTTATTTCCTGAAGTTGGTTTTCCCATTGAGCCAATTCTAGCCTCCATACCTACCATTGTTCCAACCAGTAATGTATTTTCAGTTTGCCCATAGCCATCTCTTACCTGTAAACCGAAAGTATCCACAAACACTTTTATTACATCGCTATTTAGAGGTTCTCCTGCTGAGACGGCTTCACGAACACTTTCTAAATTAAAATCTTGTAAATTTTCTAGTGCAGCCATAAATCGATATTCAGTTGGTGTACAGCACAGAATATTAATATTGAATTTCTCAAGAAGTGTAAGATATGTTGCTGCATTAAATTTGCCTTTGTACACAAATGCGGTTGCACCACTTCCTAATGTAGCGAGGAATGGACTCCAAATCCATTTTTGCCAACCTGGAGCTGCCGTAGCCCAAACAATGTCATCTTCCTGTACGCCTAACCAATTTGGAGCTGTTGTTCGTAAATGTGCAAATCCCCAGCTATGTGTATGTACTGCTGCCTTAGGATTGCCTGTTGTACCACTTGTATAAGCTAAAAATGCCTTGTCTGAACTTTTCGTTGGCGTTGAACTTATGTAGTCTGTTGGTTGTTCTTGCATTTTTTGAAGTAATGACTGCCAAGGTTCGTGAGCAGTGCCTATTACGAATTGCTGCAAGCCCTGTAAGTTTTTCACGTTATCAAATTGCTCAATATATGGCTCATATGCAACAATGCCTTTTGCATGAGCGTGGTTTATACGATATTCTATATCCTTCGCTCTTAGCATTTCTGAACTAGGAATAATTGTTATACCAGCTTTTAGAGCAGCAATATAGACAATATAGGCTTCTACTGATCTAGGCACCATCACGATAAGTACATCACCTTTTGTTAAACCTTGTTTTGTAAAAACATGTGCTGCCTGATTTGCCTTTGCCAGTAAATGTGCGTATGTAATAAACTGAACATCATCATTTTCATCATAAATAATGAGCGCATTCTTGTTTGCATCCTTTGCATATTTTTCAATTTCCTCTGTAATATTGTACCATTCAGGTGCAATTAAATCCTGTCTTTTCATGGCAAATGCCTCCCTTATGCTATGACTCATTATAAAACTCCATTTTTATCATTTTCAATGGTTCGCACTCTATTTTAGAAAAGTCATGACAACTATCATACTTTGCTATATGGCATCAGTCACGTTCATCAATCAATTTCGCCTAGGTGTAATTGTAGCTGTCGCTACAGAACTACATTTGCTAATGAAGATAAAAACTATCTATTGAACAGGAAAGAAAAGTATGGTACATTTTGGTCAACTAAAAGCAAGATTGCAGGGGGACTCATTAGGAGTTGAGAAGGTAAAACCTGACCCTTTGAACCTGTTAGTTAATACTGACGTAGGGAGCAATTCACATCTAATTCATTGATGAAAGGCTCTTTGCGTGTATTTTTTGCACAAAAAAGAGCCTTTTTTGCACGCTTACGTCCATCCAACAAAGGAGGACTTAAAATGGTTTTTCAAACTATCCGTAAAAAAAGCCCACTAATTCATTGCATTACAAATTATGTAGTGGCAAATTTTCAAGCAAACGGGCTTTTAGCAATCGGTGCCTCACCAGTTATGGCTGATGGCAATGATGAGGTCGAGGAAATGGTTGCAATTGCCTCAAGCTTATTGATAAATATTGGTACCCTTAATGACAAAACGAAAGAATCCATGATACTTGCAGGAAAAAAAGCCAATGCACTTGGCATACCTGTAGTGTTAGATCCAGTTGGCGCTGGAGCCACGACCTACCGAAAACAAACCGTAAAGCAACTGTTAGAAGAGATTGAATTTGCAGTAATTCGCTGCAATATTGGAGAGCTTGCCGCAATTGCCAACGTAAAATGGCAGCAAAAAGGTGTAGATAGTGGAACAGGTTCAATTTCTTTAGAGAATGAAGCAAAAAGAATTGCTCAGTTGTATCATTGTATAGTGATTGTCACAGGTGAAAAAGATTTCATAACTGATGGAAATCACCAACAATGGATTACAGGCGGAAATCCTCATATGACAGAGGTCACCGGTACTGGCTGCTTATTAAGTGCCATTTGTTGCGCTGCTTTTGTATCCGACAATCAGCCCTATAACCAATTAGTAGATGTACTAAGATGTTATAAAAAAATTGCTGAACAAGCTGGTTCTACTACACAATACATCGGTGATTTTCAAATTGCTGTATTGAATGAACTATATCGTCTTTCAAAGGACGGTGAACGATAATGCAGGTTGTTACGACAATTGCTGGATCTGATAGTGGCGGCGGTGCTGGTATACAGGCTGATTTAAAAACCTTTCAGGAATTAAAGGTGTTTGGAACTTCTGTCATTACAGCTTTGACCGCACAAAATACACTTGGTGTATCAGGGGTAATGCCCATTGAGGCAAGCTTTGTTGAGCAACAACTACAGTCACTATTGGAGGATTTCCCAATTAGTGCTATGAAAACAGGCATGCTATTTTCATCAGCCATTATACAAACTATTGCACAGATAATGGCTAATACCAAAGTTCCACTTATTGTAGATCCTGTGATGATTGCAAAGGGCGGAGAAAGCTTATTACAACAAGATGCCATTGATGCTATCATTAATCTTCTACTGCCAGTGGCAACCATTGTGACTCCGAATATTCCAGAGGCCGAAACGCTTACTGGCAAAGAAATTAACACTTTAGCTGATATAAAAGAAGTAGCCAAGCTCTTGCTACAAACTGGAGTACAATGTGTCATTATAAAAGGAGGTCATTTAGCAGATAAGAATTTTGCCATTGATTATATATTTTTTAAAGATGGACATTCTTTTTCTATGCAAACTCCTCGTATTGCATCAAAAAATACACATGGTACTGGCTGTACGTTTTCAGCAGCCATAACTGCTTTTTTGGGCAGTGGTCTTCCTATAAAAGAAGCAATTATCGAAGCAAAAAAATTTATTCAATTAGCAATAACGTATGATTTAGCTCTAGGTAATGGGCATGGGCCGACAAATCATTTTGCCTATCAAAACTATAAGGAGACTTGTGAGGTGATTATTCATGAATCGTAATGATTTACAGCTATATTTTATAATGGGCACAGGTAATGTTGTCCATCAGAAGCCAATACAAGTTCTTGAAAAAGCTTTACAGCATGAGATCACCATGTTTCAGCTTCGAGAAAAGGGACCTCGTGCATTAACAGGACAAGAATATGAAAATTTTGCTCGTCATTGTCAAAAGCTTTGTCAGCAGTATAATGTGCCGTTTATTATCAATGATGATGTAGAGCTTGCAGTAAAACTTAAGGCAGATGGAATTCATATTGGTCAGGAGGATTTCCCTGTATCTAAAATTCGTAAAAAAATTGGAAAGATGATATTAGGTGTTTCAGTTCATTCTCATGCTGAATTGGAAACTGCTTTACAATATGGAGCAGATTATGTAGGAATTGGTCCCATTTTTGCAACTACTTCTAAAAGCGATGCGAAAACGCCAAGTGGAACAAAATTTTTGCAGGGCATACGCATTGAAAACCCTGAGCTTCCCATTGTTGCAATTGGAGGCATAAATTGTTCAAATGGACAATCAGTTATTGATGCTGGTGCGGATGGTATCGCTGTTATTTCTGCTATTTGTGATAGTGAGGATATTTCCCAGACAATAGCAACGTTTAAATCATTTTTTATTTAGGATAATTAAACTAAATGTAAGCAAACTAAAACCAGTGCCTTTTACGGTCACTGGTTTTAAGCTTAATAATTACTTATTCAGCAATTATTGATTGTTGTTTGGCATACCTTTTAATTGAGATTCTGCCATTTGTACAAGACGTTTAGTGATTTCACCACCAACGGAACCGTTAGCACGAGCTGAAGCGTCAGCTCCTAATTGAACACCAAATTCTTGTGCAATTTCGTATTTCATTTGATCAAGTGCTTGTTGTACACCAGGTACTGCAAGCTGGTTTGAACTGCGGTTGTTGTTTGAAGCCATGTCTCTCACCTCCTTGTGAATATAGAATGTGCGATATTAGATTTTTAATACAAAATTTTTAGAGGTAAATTGTACCTCCATAGGAAAAAGGGGAAATTAAAAAAAGCCGCCTCAAAATTTGCTTTTGAGACGACTTTATATCTAGTGTAATTACGACCAGATTTTTTTCTTTACAAGCACTCCGCTATTTATAGAGATAGAAGTTTTTTGCTGAATCAATATAAATTCATTCTCGTTATAAAAGATCTGCAAATTTATCGGTTTCTTGTTCTTTTTTCGGGAAAATATAGACCTCTCTATTTTTCACAGCTCGTTCAATTAATTCATCAAAATCCGAGAAGCTTTCGTAATGTTCAACCTTCTCAAGCTTTGGCTTTGTTTTTGGACTTGCAGGTGTAAAAATGGTGCAGCAATCTTCAAATGGCTGGATAGATGTTTCGTATGTGCCAATTTTCTCAGCAATATCGATAATTTCTAATTTATCAGTTGAGATCAAGGGACGTAAAATCGGTGTATTGGTTACAGCATTTATTGCAGTAAGACTTTCAAGTGTTTGACTTGCCACTTGTCCAAGGCTTTCACCTGTTACGATTGCGAGTGCATCTATTTCCTCCCGTACCTTATCAGCAACTTTTAACATCATACGGCGA
This sequence comes from Lysinibacillus sp. UBA6686, assembly GCF_002455205.1. Lineage (NCBI taxonomy): Bacteria > Bacillati > Bacillota > Bacilli > Caryophanales > Bacillaceae > Lysinibacillus > Lysinibacillus sp. UBA6686. The sequence continues at coordinate 91,920 of NZ_DKJS01000037.1, forward strand.
GTTGTTGTCATGGATACATTTGAAGGTACTTTTTCTTTAATCAGTACCTGTATTTCAGTAAAAGGAATGACATGTAAACGAATGCTTGCACCAAACTTCGTTAATTCATTTGCTAGTACCTTTACCTTTTCCAATGAATTTTGGCTTGTATATGGTGGACTAAAGAAATGAATCGCCTCTAAGCGCACACCACGCTTCATCATTAAATAGCCAGCGACTGGACTGTCTATTCCACCAGAAAGCATTAACAGCGATTTCCCATTAGAACCTACTGGCATTCCTCCTGCACCAGGAATCACTTGTGCCATCATATAAGTTGCATCATGACGTACTTCTACACGAAGCTCAATATCAGGATTCTTTACCTTTACTGATAGATTTTTGTAATTTGGTAAAACATAGCCGCCAATTTCACGTTGAATAGCATGAGATTCTAATGGAAATGTTTTATCTGTGCGCTTCACCTCTACTTTAAAGGTAAGCTGCTCATTTTTAAATGTATCCATAATTGTAATGGCGAGCTTTTTCATAGCTTCAATATCTTTTTCACACGCTGCCACTGGGCTGAAAGATTGTATGCCAAAAATTTTAGGTAGTCCTTCTAATAAAGCATTCATTTGAATTTCATTTTGTATAGCGATAAACATCCGATCACGCTCTGTACGAATGTGTAAATGTCCTAAATCTGCAAACGCATGACGAATATTTTCACGCAATCGGCGGATAAAATCCATCTTATTGCGCCCTTTTGTTGAAAGCTCGCCATAGCGAATTAAAATTTCTTTCCAAATCATTGTATTATTCTCCTTTAAGTTCCATCAATACTTCATTTAACACATCTTTAAATTTTGCAATATCCTCATCCGATAAATAGGCACCAAAGCTTAAACGGATAACACCCTTTTTAAAATGCTCATCAAGTTTTAGGGCCTCTACCACATGGCTAGTTTTTGTTTGCTTTGACGAACAAGCGCTTGATGTAGAAACGATTACCTGACGTTTTTGCATTGCATTAATAATAACCTCACCTTTTAAATCCCGAATGCTAAAGGATAAAATATGTGCTGCTCCCTGAGGCGTCGATAAAATATGCACTGCCTCTCCATATTCACGTAACTGTAGACATATTTCATCATGCCACTTACGATACTTTTTTTCCTGATCCAGCCTTGATTCCACCGCAATACGAGCAGCTTTGGATAAAGCGACAGCCTGCGGAACAGCCACTGTCCCACTACGTAATCCATATTCCTGACCACCGCCAAGTGCATACGGTTGCCACTTCATATGTGTCCGAAACGCTAACACACCTGAGCCCTTAAACCCATGAATTTTATGCCCTGAAATGGAAATGCAGTCAGGTCCATCCTCATGGTTAAATGCTAAAGGTAATTTTCCGAAACTTTGAACGGCATCCACATGAAAAGCAGCCCTGCTCATATTATGAATAATTTTAGCTGCTTCAAATATGGGCTGAATGGCGCCCATTTCATTATTAACGTGCATTATGCTTACTAAAATGGTATCCTTACGTACTTTTGCACGAAGATCATCTAATGAAATCACTCCATTTTGATCCACTGGCAGATATTCTACCTCAAAGCCCTCTTTTTCAAGTTGCTTAACGGACTCTAGAACAGAGGGATGTTCAATTTCAGTCGTTATAATATGCTTGCCTTTATGTGTATTGCTGCGAGCCAGACCCAAAATTGCTGTATTATTGGATTCAGTACCACCTGATGTAAATAGCACATTTTTTGCTTCTGTCTGCAAAATATCTGCTACTTGCTCACGTGCACGCATTAATAAGTTGTTTGCTTCAACACCCATTGCATGTATGGAAGCGGGATTGGCATAATACTGCTCATTCACTACCATAAATGCTTGCATGACCTCTTTTAAAGGCTTTGTGGTTGCACTATTATCTAAATAAATTGTTTTTACTTCCATTAAAATTCACACACTTTCAAAACGTTGATTTAACGGTATTTATCATAACGCAATCTTGGGCAATTGACCACTAACTTTAACAATTATTCTAATTAAGTCACTCTTTTATTTACTTTTACTATTTTAGCTTGAAAAATTAATTCATCACTTATGCCTTTGCGTAAGCGTCCAGATTATTTTCAAGCTTGCTTGTAAAATCCATCTTCAAAACCTGTGATATCCGCCGGGACTTTGACTTCATGGAAACGCCCAAAAGTAAACGTTACATTCATTTTTTCAACATTGTTATAAATGCGCTTGTTGCTGTGAATTCCATGCTTTTTTTAAAGCCTAATTTTTCGTAAAGATGAATAGCTCTCGTATTAAATTTTGCAACTGTTAAGCGGAGAGGATACTGATTATTTTGTTGTATTTGATGTAGGATAAATGTAAAAAATTCCATACCAAAACCTTTCCCTGTTAATTCAGGCTTCATCCCGATACCTACATCAATACATTCGTTCAGATATGCCCCATAGTCATGCCCTTTAGGAACTTGTGCAGATGCTCCTGTGCAAAAAAAACCGACAAGTTCATCTTTGTCGTTAACAATTGATTTATATGGATTATCAAGTATTTCTTTTATTGATTCCTCAGAATGTTCGTTGTTATAAAAATCATATGGTGGTTCATATTTCCAACTTACAATATCAGTCGCATAGCTTACAGTCATTTCCCTAATAAAAAATTGCAATTTCCCCACTCCTTTTCATCCGTTTATTTATCTGTCATTTCGATGTTCTAACCAGCGTATCCATCTGATTTCAAAAACAAAGCTGTCTAAAAAGTATTCGTATACTTTTTAGACAGCAGATGAAATTTCTTATATGGCTGTGTCTTAACTATCTTGACATGAATTCCTCTGCAACGAGCTCTTGAATTCGTTTTAAAGCGCCTGGCTCCATTTCTTCAACTGCCGTTCCAGCCTCTTCTAGTGCTTTGGAATAACGGAATTGATGAAAGGCGACTTCAGCTTCTTTTAAACGAGCATTCAATTTTGGATTTGTTACACGATGACGATTTCCATACTGAATAATTCGTTCAATTAGCATTACATTCTCTATCAATTCATTCGCCTTTTCTTTTACATCCTCCACACAAAGGGTTGCAGCCGTTAAATTATTATGTACTGTTCCCATATTAAGAGGTACTTCTTGCAAACTTTGCATCACTACATAGATATGCTCTGCTGCCTCATCTAAACGCGCATCCATTTCATCTGGTATACCAGGAATATTGGCTTTATTTAAAAGTCGATCTGTCTCTTGCAATGCTTTCTTTAGGCTTTCTACTTGTGTACGTGCCTTATTCTCATCTATACGAAGTTTTTTCATCGTATTTGATAAATGCCCTTGTTCCTCATGAATTCGTTCAAGCTCATCACTAATTTCAATTAATTCCTCCTGCAAGCTTGAGTAAGCAGACTTTTCCTCTTTCACGCGTATTGCTAGTAACTCATAACGTCGCTGTAATGCCTCTAATTGCTTTAAAGCCACTTTTGGAATCTCTGCATCCTTTTCATTTAAATGATAGCTTTGTTGCACATAAGTCGCTTCATCACTAACCAATCTTGTTGAAGTAATAACATTGGTAATTGAACTTAGTAAGCGATCACAATTTTGGTCAACATAGTTTTTAGCTATAACCTCTTTTTCCAGTAAATCGTAGAATCGATCAATTTCTTCATTTATTTCAGCAACACGCGGCTTAACATCTGTCAAATTAAGCTCTGCTAACTCGTTTTTTAATGTTTTAAATTCTTCTTCAAACTTATTTAGTGCCTCTGCTAGCTCCAAATGCTGTAAATAATAGGATTGATCCTCCATTTCACGCTGACCACTACGCAATTCCTGTACAGCTCCAGGTAGCTTTACTTGCAGCTCTGTTAAAATCGTTGGTACATCATTGATATAGTCAAATGTTTGTTGAGATTCATGGTTTAGGCTGATTACAATCTCCCTTGCCTGCAAATAATTCCCTTCGCTTGTCAGTACATCAAATTCCTCAAACTTTTGAACGAATGTCTCCAGTCTATTTTCCAATGCTGGTAAAGCTACCCCAAATGAATGTTGATGGGCTAACAAGGTTTTACGTGCAGAGCGATAATATTCTTTTAATTGTTCAATTTCTATACGGTTTTTTTCTTCGCTGCCAATTAATTCATTTAATTCTTCTAAAATTTTATCTTTATCCTGTTCACACTTTTGAATATAATCCTCTATCTCACGTTCAATGAGTGTTGCTTTTTTAAAACGCAGTCTATTTATTTGGTCCTCTGCATCAAATAACAGCGAATCAATTTTTGTCATATGTACATCGATGACCTCGTCCCAGCTATTACGCCATCGTTCAAACATCTCTTCTGTTTCACCGTTCATATTCAAAGATTTAACTTTGGAAATTTCCTCATTTATGGGATTGTTTTGTATTTGTAATTTTTCATTTTCAAGCTTTGCAATGATTGTTGTATGTTTTCGTCGCATCATAAATCCCACTATAGCTAAAATTAATAGTAGGACAACCGGAATGATGATATACTCCATCGTAAGCCTCCTATTCTACAATAAACGAATTGGCTAGTTGTATTTATTATATACTATGTTTTCGCCTTTTGTACTAAAATTTAAGCGTTTTTCGGAAAAGTGTATGACAACGCTCAGGTATAATCAATTACGCCATAGTATTAATTACGTCCGGATTTTTTCGAGCTCGCTTGAAAAGCTTCTCTTCAAAATCTGCTGGGGGCTTTAATCTTGATTGATTAAAAAACATAGGGAGTGGTAATTTAATGAAACGTGACGGACACATTCATAGTCCTTATTGTCCACATGGTACTACTGATACATTTAAGCAATATATTGAGAAAGCAATTGCTAATTGCTTCACTGATATTACGTTTACAGAGCATGCGCCTTTACCATCAGGTTTTATTGACCCTACACCAGAAAAAGATAGTGGTATGAATCCAGAATTTCTAATGTCTTATCTCAATGATTTGCAGAGCCTGCAAAAGCAATATGCACGAGACATTCGTATTCATATTGGATTAGAGGTTGACTACATTCAAGGCTTTGAACAAGAAACACGTGAATTTTTGGATACATATGGACATTATTTAAATGACTCTATTTTATCAGTCCACTTTTTATCGTGGCAAAATACATTTGAATGTATCGATTATTCTCCAGAAAGCTTTATTGATTTTGCTAAAAAGGTAGGCTCTGTTGAACAGGTTTATCATTTATATTATGATACGGTTCTACAATCCATTAAAGCAGATTTAGGAAAATATAAGCCTAAACGTATCGGACACCCCTCACTTGTTCACAAGTTCCAACTAGCACATAAAGTGAAAGTTGATGACACTGAGAGGATTCGAGAAGTTTTAGATTGTATGAAGCTAGATGGCTATGAGCTAGATGTAAATAGTGCTGGTTTAAGTAAAACACATTGTCAGGAACCTTATCCACCATTTGCCTTTATCGATTATAGTAAATCTATAGGATTGCCTGCTGTTTTTGGTTCAGATGCGCACAGTGCCACTGATTTACATCAACACTACCATGTTATATTTCCAAAATAAATAACTTTGAAACGAGGTGCTAGTATGTTTACGAAAATTCATTATGATGGACCCATCGCTGAACAATATCATTCATTGACTAAACAATTGGATGCCCTACTTACAGGAGAAACAGATCGTATTGCCAATTTAAGCAATGCCTCTGCATTATTGAATCAATTTTTAACAAACATTAACTGGGTTGGTTTTTATATCTTACACGGAGACGAGTTAGTGTTAGGTCCATTCCAAGGCTTACCTGCCTGCGTTAGAATTCCCACTGGGCGCGGTGTTTGCGGAACAACTGTAGCTCGAAAGGAAACAATCGTTGTTAAAGATGTACATGAATTTCCAGGACATATTGCCTGTGATGCGGCATCACAATCAGAAATCGTTATCCCTTTGATAAAAAACGGAGAAGTGATAGGTGTTCTTGACATCGACAGTCCAATTGTTAATCGATTTTCAAAAGATGATCAAGAAGGATTAGAGCTATTCGTTAATACGCTACTTCTACATTTATAAAAAGCATCAATTACCCCCAGCGTAAGTATGGCCAGATTTTTTTGAAAAAGCGCCTATTCAAAATCTGTGACATCCATCGAGGGCTTTAGGCCAACACGATGGATGTTACTCAGGTGAAGTTCTTAGTTAAGTTCCTCTATTTCAACGAATTTACTGAACCTGACGCTTCGCTCTCAGTACAAAAATATTTGTGGCTTTCACACAGGAAAGATTTACTGAAATCAAAATAAAAATTGCCCTGAAATGGTTTAACAATTGTCATTTCAGGGCAATTCAATTATATAGAAAGGATGCTGTGTGTTAGTCCATTAAACATTGGTTTTTACGGATTCGCGGTCATGAATACAGAAACGATTTTTACCATTATTTTTCGCTTGATATAATGCAGTATCAGCATGTAAAAATACAGATTGAAACGCAGGGCGATATTGTTCATCCCAAGTAATAAGACCTGCCGAAATAGTCACTTTCGGATCTGTAGCTTTGGGAATGACTGCAACAATTGTTGCTGCCAATTCTATGGCGTCTTTTTCATTAATATTTGGCACATAAATGGACATTTCTTCCCCACCCCAGCGCGCACAAATACCTCGCGTGCCAATTGTTTCTTTTAATTGTACGGCAATTTGTATAAGAATTTTATCACCAATTTGATGACCGTACGTATCATTAACACGTTTGAAGTTATCAATATCAATCAGTAAGAACATTCCCGATTTATCGTTCTTAAGCGATTTTTCAACATACTGATCTAAATAACTTCTTGCATATAATTTTGTTAGATGATCCAAATCTACCATTTCTTGAAGTTGATTTCGTAAAATTGAGTTTGCAATTGCTAGAGACGAGTGATGAATTAAAGATTGCATTAATTTAAAGCTATCAAATGAAAAGAAATAAGGCTCTTTATGTAATACAATACTAAAGCCATTTATTTTTTCCTCCATTAAAATTGGGATTGCCATAATTGATCGATATTCAGTTTGACTAGGGGTTAATCTGCTAAAATCAGCAATAAATAGTGGATCATTGGTATGCTCAAAATGTTGCTCAACATGTTTGATATATGTTATACCCTCTTGTGAGTTAAATAATGCTGTACTAGCGCCAGTCACTTCAAAGGTTTCATTATTTTTAAAAGCAAAACAGACTTCCATTGGCTGAAAAGATTTCATTAACTGTTTTTGTAGGAAAAGTAACATTTCATGAATGTCAATCCTCATGTTTAATCGATGTGATGTTTCATTGATGAGTTGTAAGTCACTTACGAGGCGGTGCGATTGATGATATAATTTTGCATTTTCGAGTGCATTTCCTGATGCTTGTGCTAGCATACGCACGAAATCCTTTTCGGTCGTTGAAAAAAGATATGTTGTAGGTGCACTTACTTGTAATATGCCATAAATTGCTTGTCTCCCTTTTATAGGAGCATTCAATAATCGACAATTCAAATCGCCTGCAAGTTCTGTTGTCAATTCTCCTGATACAAAAGCCTCAATCGTTGCTGGCCTTTCAGATAAATAATCAAAAAGCTTAATCTCGATAGTCGTATGGCGGTCCTGATCATTCGATAAAATAAGCTCTACATTAAATTCCGGGAAATTATCCTTAATATTCTTCAAGACATTTTCCAAAATTAAATCAATATCCATCGTGGAATGAAACAAATCGGTCATATTATATAATTTTCTATACTGATCCTCATTCACTTTTACTTCTAGATTTTCTCTAATCATCTGTAAAACCTTCGTAAGCGTTTCCACACATTCATCCCCGTAATCCGAGGACATAAAGTCTGTCCAAGCATCTGATGCCTCCACGAGTAACACTCCAATTGGATTTTTGCCATCTGCTTGAAAAAGCACCATATCTGTCATCATCGTATAGGCTTCTTTTTCTTTTAATATATAAGGAATTTTCACCACTTTTTGTTGATAAAAGCTAGCTTCAATCATTAACCATGACACAGCATTTAGTTTTGTTTCAATCGTCAAGGCAGCCATTTCTTCGACTGGTATTAAGGAATTACCCTCGAAACTGAGAAAAGCTGCATTAGCAATTTGCAAGTGCTTCTTTAGACACTGTTTTAATGGATAAAAGTACTCATTAAAACCGGCTTGTTCTTCCTTCGAACTCACCCAAAAGCTCAAAACATCTGATTTTATATATTTTAGCGTTTGTAAATGGTCTGTCATGAAATCACCTTTTCTATATAACGTCCAAATCAATTACTATTAACTTATAATATATTATACATAATTTGTGTCATTTTGACTATGTAATTCTGTTTTACTTTTACATTTTACATTTCTCACCGTATCTTTAACTATTTCGGGATAGTGTAAAATGTATAGAGAGGAATTTTCTACTATATGACCACTTTAAAAATAGTTTGTCTAATAATTGACGCCAATGCCAATAGCAGTTACAATGTAGGTTGTGTAAAATAAACGCAGCAGTGGTATAAGCTTATACCTGTATTTTATTCCTCTATTAAGTGGTGTATAACTTCTTAGTTCACATAACCACAAAATAGATGGTGTATTGTGTAACCTAACGGCTGCATAGGCGAAAGTACATGAAAATAAAATGCATATAAGAATGGGTACTACTGGTTTTTGTTTTACAACAAAAAAACCAAATTTAAAGGAGGAGACAACATTATGTCTCGTTATACAGGTCCATCTTGGAAATTATCACGTCGTCTTGGTATCTCACTAAGCGGTACAGGTAAAGAAATCGAAAAACGCCCTTACGCACCAGGTCAACACGGTCCTAACCAACGTAAAAAATTATCTGAATACGGTTTACAACTTCAAGAGAAGCAAAAACTTCGTCACATGTATGGCATGAACGAACGTCAATTCCGTACTCTATTTAACCGCGCTGGTAAAATGAAAGGTGTACACGGTGAAAACTTCATGATCCTTCTTGAAACTCGCCTTGATAACCTTGTTTACCGTTTAGGTTTATCTCGCACTCGTCGTGGTGCACGTCAATTAGTAAACCACGGTCACATCTTAGTAGATGGCAAACGCGTTGATATCCCATCATACAGCGTAAAACCAGGTCAATCGATTTCTCTTCGTGAAAAATCTCAAAACCTTGCTGTAGTAACAGAAGCAATCGAAGTAAACAACTTCGTACCTGATTACTTAACTTTTGATGCTGACAAAAAAGAAGGTACATTCACTCGCCTTCCAGAACGTTCTGAATTATCAGCTGAAATCAACGAAGCATTCATCGTAGAGTTCTACTCTCGTTAATTAAATTGCTCTGCAAAGAGTAGTTTAGAAAACCCTAGAAAACCTTTTATATCAAGGTTCTCTAGGGTTTTTGCTTTTTATCGATAATGTACAATCATGTATTAATTATTATTAATTTGGGGCTAATATTGGGTCTGAATTGGGGCTAATTATTAATGTTTTTGGTGGGCATGTTTGTAAAGATGTTCAAGTAGGATTGGGAATAATATCCCAGTCCTTTTTATTTTGCCTACAAAAAAACACCTGCCGTAGCAAGTGTTTATTTTTATTACTTTTCTTTATTCGTATCTTGTTGAGATTCCATTTCTTTACGTTTTTGCTCTTCTTCTAGTTGTTTTTTATAGATACGTGGAGCTGACGTTTTCATAAAGAAAGCATGCATACGTTGTTGAGTTTCAATAGATGGTATGGTTTTCAATTCATCCCCTCTTTTCCCATCCATCAGGAGTGGTCCTTTTATTCAAAGAGCAACACTATATACAACTACTATTTTAGAAATTACTCAACTAATTCTATAGTAAGTGTAGTAATTGTAAGTGGTACTGTACCTTGAACTTTACCATTATAACCAACTTTTACCTTATCACCAACCTGAAATGTTTCGTCTGGATTCTTTGCAAGATTCACATAAATTATTCCATAAACTGGATTACCTTCAGTTTTAGTTACATAAACAAAAGCTTCCCGATTATTTATCATCTCTTCAATCTCCCCTATAAAAGTTGCTTTAACTTTCCTATTCGAGGTACATGTAATTAATAAACCACAACATATTAGAAATGTAATTATCAAACTAATTTTCTTTTTCAAAATATAGTCCCCCTTTAATGCTCTTCAAACACTATAACCTCCTTCTTTAGATTAACATTATCTTAAATTAACATTTATTGGTACATCGATTTCATTTACCATTCCAGCCAATTATCTAACGATGGTTCACTATGCACTATGGATTGCGGAACCTCTAACCAGTTATAGAAAGGTACTAAACGTTCCCTGTGCGCTTTATCCTCCACAGGGGATGGATTTACTAGGCTTCACACTAGCACGCTCTACAACCTTGTTATACGCCCATACAAGTACAGCTTAGTATTCTTCATAGTTTAATGGCATAATAAAAAGCCACAACTCATTTGGAGTGTGACCTTCTTCATAACCTTCTAATATTCACTTTTCAAAATTGATAATATGGCAAGATCAATATACTTCCCGTTTTCATATTCATGTTGTCTCAAAATACCTTCTTGACAAAAATTTAATTTCTCCAACAATCTTATAGATGATGTATTTTCTGGCTCTACTTTTGCCTCGATCTTATTAATTCCCATTGACGTAAAGGCAAAATGGATTATGCTACTTAAAGCCTCTTGCATAATACCCTTTCCCCAATATTCAGGTTTTAAATCATATCCAATTTCTATTCGGTTATGTTCATTTTCATAATTCAAATAACCACATGTTCCAATCACTTTTTGGGTTTTAGTTTCTTCGATTACCCATCTTAAACCTGTCTGTTCTTTGAAAATTTTATCATACCAATTTATTTCATATATTGCATCTTCTACTGAAGTAAATAATGTTAATGGAATATACTTAACTACATTTTCATCAGAATAAAGCATAAAAATATCTTGGGCATCATCAACTATTCCTTTTCGTAGGATAAAGCGTTCTGTTTCCAATTTAGGGAAATCTTCAAAATTGAACTCCATATTCATAATAACTCTCCTTTTATTTCAAATTGATACGCATATTATGAACCTTAACATTGTGTGAAGGTCAAATTAATTTAAATAGGAACAAAAGTAAGACTAAAATGAAGTTTATACAATTAATAAAGTTGCAAAGCCACACCTGGTTAGATGTGACCTTAATTAGTTTTATAAACAATAAGTGCTGTGTATGTTTTAATGTTGTTATGATGCAAAACAGTAGAAAACTTTATATCGATGTATGTTCCTTCTTGTAAATAATCCAAGTATGTATTTACTTTGTCTTCTACATCATATAAATCTTGGGCTTCAAGAATTTTGGTTCTTACTTTTGCCACTTTAATCATCCCAATCTACCTATAACAATAGATAAGATGGAATGTATTGTCAATATAAAAAGGGACTTTCTGGACAGCCCCTTTTTGTTTAGATTTTGATAGATGATACTTCATTTTTTTGCGAAATAGAAGGTGATGACATGGGCTTTAACAACTACAATTTGTATACAGTAAATACAGAAAATATTATTTCTTTGAAAAATACGTTGGATCAATTTGATTAATAATTGAAACAGTTTCATAAAAATAGCCCATTTTATGATTTAAACACACACTACCTCCTAAAAATTTATTATTTTCCCAATTAATACAAAGTTCAAATCCGAAAGTTTCGTTTTTTGAGTATAAAAAGGGATATAGTAAATATATACAAGCAAAAGCAATTAAATATTTAAAAGAGGTAACTACATAAATCAAAAAACCCAAGCAAACACATTGAACTGCATCTTAGATGTAAAACTTTCGAGATGCAGTTCAAAAATTTATCTTGGGCTTTTGATGTTTATTTAGTTTTATGCTCATAGGTTATTAAATTCGACAATTAAAAAATCGCAACACTCAAATATAAAGTTTACCTCAACTTATGACTCGTCTAATCTATTTTATTATGTGATATATAAGATAATTACCGTTTTGAAAATTGATCATTACCTATTTCTGTAGATTTTACTCTATACCCGCTCCTCAGTTTTTTTCGTTTCCCCCGCAATAACCATCCAACTATGAGATATAGACAAGTAGTTAAAATCCCTGCAGATGGGGAAACGAGAAATTCTTTTCCCTGAGCAAGTTTGATATAGCCATCGAGAATAAGTGGATTAACAAGTGCATCCTCAGTCATATGCATAAGGACAAGCGGCCATATACTCCTTGTCATTAAGTAAATTTCTGTGTACATCACTGTCCAGCAAATCATCGTGACGATACCTATTATTGTAAATAGCCATCTATTGACAGGAAGTACACTGATGATATCACTCTCTGATAAAAACACAAGAAAGTATGGGATATGCCATGCACCCCAAACACCACCAACAATTAGATAGAGCCAAAAATCATTCACCTTTAAATTTGAAAGCTTACTTGTTAGATAACCTCTCCATACTGATTCCTCGAAAAAGTTTTTAACGAATTGAATAAGTAATCCACTAAGAAACACTGATAGTACAGTGCTTAGATTAAAGGCTGAAAAGTCCATCCAGTCGAATACATAGCTAATTAACAGTACTAAAGTTGTGACCGCTGGATAAATGAAAAGTGCAATGACATACCATTTTAAATTACCCTTAAAATTAGGCAATAAACCTATATCCCGCCAGCCATCTCCTGCAAAGGAACGTAACAGGATGGTTGCAAGCAGCGGAGATATGAGCCAAATTCCCATACCAAGAGTATCTCCCTGAGGCTGCTCTGGAATCAATTTATCTACTAACACACCAAACCAACCACATAGTAACACAACAACAATAAAGATCATTATGTTTCTAAGGGATGTTTTCATCTTCAATTAGCCTCCTTGTTTTCAAGTATCGAAATAATCCACATAGTATTAGGACAAGGCGTTTCTGGATGTAGCGCAATATATTGAGCAATTCCTTGTATAGAACACCAAAATGATACAGCAAGGGCTTCTGGATTCCCTTGCCTGATTTCACCTAACAATTGTCCCTTTTCAATTAAAGGGATACTCCTTTTTATCAATTTGTCTGCTTCAGAAAGCATTTCCTTTAAATCCTCTGACAAGTGTTCTAGATGCTGGGCATTTTCCATCAATACAAACATTTTTGCAGCAGATGGATTTGTACAAATCATTTTAAATAACTCCTCAACAACTACCTTAAACGTGTCCAAGGGCGATTCATCAGTAAAGTGAAAATCCATTTTAAGTCGTTCACAGCCTATCCGAATAAGCTCTTCATAAAGTTTTTCCTTAGAGTCGAAATAATGAAAAAGCAATCCCATACTCATATCAGCAGCTTTGGCAATATCTGCAACCTTTGTTTCCCCATATCCCTTCCGTATAAATAAATCTAGTGCAGATGTTAAAATAACGGCCTTTCGTTGCTCCTTCTGTTCATGTCGCAATGACATTGTCAACACTCCTTCATTAAAAATATATTCATTGAAATAATATTCAATAAAAATTTAAAAATCCCTGCAAAAATATCTATAAACGGAACTTTTTTAAGAAGGTAATGGAACTTTTTTGTTTGAAAGAAGTCAAATGTAGGAAATATCCGAAGTAAAAGGAGGATAATATGAAGCTTGATGAATTAGTTATACTGATCTTAATTTATAGTGGGCTAATGATTTTTTTCATTGTGCCATTTGATAGGAATAAACCTTTTGAACACCCCTGCACTTTTTCAACTCTTTTCAGAGAAAATTTAATGCGGCTCATTTTCCATAAAAAGACGCTATTTGCGGTTATATTATTGATTCTACTATTAACAGGTATTTGGTTTGGCTTTAAACAACAGGAATACCATATCAACGCTCATAGTGGAAATCCCCCTATTCATACAAATACAACAGCAATTTTCTATATGTGTGGATTATTCCTCTATACAATTGTTCTATATTTACTACTTGCATTGACTACAACTTTCAAAGCTCAAAAAAATAACCATTAATTCATCTAAATAATGACAATTTTATGTACTTTAAAATAGTAATTGGATAAGGAAAAACAACTTAAACACTATCATTATAATCAATATAAAATATCAGTTATTTACTATGCATTTGGGCTTGATTTTAGAACCAATTCCTCAAAAATATATTTTACTTTTATAAAAAAACATTTAAAAAGCGTATTAAAATCAATATTCCTAGGCAACCCAATTGTTCAGCCATAATTAAAAAGGTTCATCTTTTTTGTAAAATAACAACTTGGTAAAACAGGGATATTTTAATAAAAATATGAGTTGAACTTTCATAAAAAATAGAATACGATGAATTTCGAAAGATGGTTCACCATCATTCAAGCAATAACAATTTTTTTAAAGGGGTTGGAAATATGTCAGACGTTCTAAAGCAATTTGTAATGCCGAAAACAAACTTATTTGGACCTGGAGCAATTCAAGAAGTTGGTAAACGCTTAAATGATTTAGAAGTGAAAAAGACATTAATCGTAACAGATGAGGGCTTACACAAATTAGGTCTCTCTGAACAAATTGCTAGCATCATTACAGCTGCTGGAATTGATGTAGCAATTTTCCCGAAGGCAGAACCAAATCCAACAGATCAGAACATTGAAGATGGTATTGCAGTGTATCATGCAGAAAACTGTGATTCTATCGTTTCTCTTGGAGGAGGTAGTGCCCACGATGCAGCGAAAGGTATCGGACTTATTGCTTCGAATGGTGGACGTATTCATGATTATGAAGGCGTTGACAAATCACAAAACCCACTAGTACCATTAATCGCAATTAATACGACTGCTGGTACAGCTAGTGAGATGACTCGTTTCACGATTATCACGGATACTGCTCGTAAGGTGAAGATGGCGATTGTGGACAAACATGTTACACCGCTTTTGTCTATTAATGATCCAGAGTTAATGATTGGCTTACCTCCTGCTCTAACTGCGGCAACTGGTGTAGATGCCTTAACACACGCAATCGAATCATTTGTGTCGACAAATGCAACACCAATTACGGATGCATGTGCTGAAAAGGTACTTCAGTTAGTTCCAGAATATTTGCCGCGTGCCTATGCAAATGGTGCGGATTTAGAAGCACGTGAACAGATGGTGTATGCTCAATTTTTAGCGGGTATGGCATTTAACAATGCTTCACTTGGTTACGTACATGCCATTGCACATCAACTAGGCGGCTTCTATAACCTTCCACATGGTGTATGTAATGCCATTTTATTGCCACATGTTTGCCGCTTCAATTTAACAGCTCGTACTGAACGTTTTGCAACGATTGCTGAGTTATTAGGTGAAAATGTTGAGGGCCTAAGTAAACGTGATGCTGCTGAAAAGGCGATTGAAGCTATAGAAAAATTATCAAATGATTTAAATATCCCTAGTGGCTTCCGTGAGTTAGGTGCGAAGGACGAAGATATTGAAATTTTAGCGAAAAACGCAATGTTAGATGTTTGTGCTGCAACAAACCCACGTAAAGCAACGTTAGAAGATATTAAACAAATTATTACAAATGCAATGGGTCCAGTAACGAAAAAAGAAGAATCACTGGAAGCTGTTGCACTTTCATAAAACAATTACTTGGTATGTCTCTTGCAGGCATACCTTTTTTATCTCGATTCAGCATCTACTGTGTGAAAGCGCAGCGACAGCAAAAAATGTTTCTATACTGAAAGCGAAGCATTAGGTACATAATACCTCCACCTCTATAGACAACGAGATGAATACAATTTCCCCCTATTCAGCAAGATACAAACGTCCGTTGAAATAGAGAAACTCAGGCAAAGATCATTACATTCTGGAGGGATCAACATCGTGTTGACCTAAAGCCACAGCGGATGTTGAAGGGGAGCTTTTCAAGGGAGCTCGAAAAAACCCTGAAGCATTTGCTCATTGTGCGTATCGCCTATACTCGCTATACTTTTCTTAAAAACAATGGGGGTAAAGGAATATGCGTTTAATTTCAATTTGTCCTAGTAATACTGAGCTTGTAGCGTATTTAGGTTTGCTGGATCAGCTTGTTGGTGTTGATGATTTTTCTGATTGGCCATTAGCAGTGAAAGACTTGCCCCAGCTCGGACCAGATTTATCGATTAATATGGATGCATTAGAGGCATTACAACCAGATCTTGTACTGGCATCCTTAAGTGTCCCTGGCATGGAAAAGAATATTGAAGCATTACAAGCTAGAAATATACCACATATTGTGTTTAATGCTAATTCCTTAGAGGAAATTGCACAGGATCTTCATACTTTAGGCAAAGCATGTGGTGTTGAGGACCGCGCTAAAAACATAGCTGAGAGTTATTTACAATGTATTGAACACTTACGTTCCATTGCTCAAACAGTTGCTAAAAGACCTACACTCTATTGGGAATGGTGGCCAAATCCTATTTTTACAGCAGGGAAATTAAACTGGCTCACTGAAATTAGTGCCATTGCGGGTGGTCAAAATTGTTTTCAGGATGTAGCATTAGCTAATGTGCAAACTGATTGGACAGATGTAGTACAACGTAATCCTGACTATATTTTGATGGCTTGGGTAGGTGTTGCCTTTGAGCGAATTCAACCAGCAAATTTATTGAAACGTCCTCATGCGCAGGAGCTACAAGCCGTTCAATTACAACAACTTTATGTGATGGAGGAATGGCTTTATTGTCGCCCATCCCCACGTCTACTAGAGGGAGCATTAAAGCTCGCTAAATTGCTTCATCCTGAGAATTATGAAAATGTAAAACTTCCAACTTTTTTAAATAATTAAAGCAAAATATCCTTGAAAACTAGGTGAATTACAAAGCTTAAAACGTAACACTTAAGAATGTACAGTAATTATGAAAAAATAATTAATCCAAATCCTCAACTGAACGATAAAAAAGGTCGATTTGCATCACATTTCTGTGGCAAATCGACTTTTTCAGGGTTTTGATTATATTTTAATTAAACAAACTTCACCATATGGTATTTTTTCTTCCCACGACGTACAATGCTAAATGCGTCCTCTAAACGATCCTTCCCATCAATTACATAACCTAAATCAGTGACCTTTTCACCGTTCACACTAATTGCTCCATTCGTGACATCCTCACGAGCTTGACGTTTTGAAGGTGAGATAGCCGCTTCCACCAGTAAGTCCACAATGTTTTTATCTTCTTTTGCCATTTCAATAGAAGGAACATCTTTAAAAGCATCCTTCATTTCCTCAGCAGAAAGTGATTTTAAATCTCCTGAGAATAATGCAGCTGTAATGCGAATGGCTTGATCTAATGCTTCTTGACCATGAATTAAGCGAGTCATTTCTTCAGCTAGTGCTTTTTGTGCCTTACGTAAATGAGGTTCCTCTTCTACAGATACAGCTAATGCTTCAATTTCTTCTCGAGAAAGGAATGTGAAGATTTTTAAGTATTTTACAACGTCAGCATCGGCAGCATTAATCCAGAATTGGTAGAACTCGTATGGAGATGTTTTTTTGCCATCCAACCATACAGCTCCACCTGCTGTTTTACCAAATTTTGTACCATCTGCTTTCGTTACTAAAGGAATTGTTATACCAAAAGCTTTCGTTTCTTCCTCATGTGTTTTACGAATCACTTCTAAACCTGTTGTAATATTCCCCCACTGGTCAGAGCCACCTACTTGAATACGACAGTTGTACTGGTTGTATAAATGATTGTAATCAATACCTTGAATTAAAGTATACGCAAACTCAGTAAATGAAATTCCTGTATCAAGGCGTGATGCAATCGTATCCTTCGCAAGCATGTAGTTAACGTTAATTAATTTCCCGTAATCACGTAAAAATTCAATCGTGTTCATTTTGCCAATCCAGTCACGGTTATTCACTAATTGTGCGCCATTGCCATCTTCCGCAAATTCAAAAATACGCTCTAATTGCCCACGAATACCCTGAACATTTTTATCAATTTGTTCAACCGTTTGCAATTGACGCTCCTCTGAACGACCAGATGGATCACCAATCATACCTGTCGCCCCACCCACTAACAAAATTGGACGGTGACCAGCTTTTTGAAAGCGACGTAGCGTTAAAAGAGGGACAATATGTCCAATATGCATAGAATCAGCAGTTGGATCAACACCACAGTATAATGAAACCGACTGTTCATCTAAAAGTTTAGCCATTCCTTCAGCATCGGTTTGTTGGTATAGCAGACCGCGCCATTCTAAATCTTGTAATAATTCGTTCGTCATTTTTATTCCTCCTAAGTTTTAATATCTCGTGTAGGGAGAACAAAAAAGTCCCTACACGCAAACAATTGCATGCAGGGACGTTAAATTGTAAATTAACGCGGTACCACCCAGCTTGAAGATGTCATCCATCTTCCACTTCATTCAACCGCCTTTATCGCAGGCGCGCACGTCTAAGCTCCAAGCACGTAATTCATCTCTACACTTTGACCAGCTTTCACCAACCGCTGGCTCTCTAAACAGGGAATATAGAAACTACTGCAAGCTCTTCTTCACTAGAAAACTATAAGCATTATTCTATACGATTCTTTTTGATTGTCAATAACTATGTTCGAGCCAAATCAATATGTGCTATAATAAACAAGATTTTAGGAGGTCGATACATTGAAAGATTGGATTGAGAAAATCAATGCAAAGATCGATGAATTAATTCAACAAAAATGGATGAAGAGATTACGTATTTCAGGTAGTGTTACCTGGAACTTATTTTTACTATTTTTAGTCTTTGCATTGGTGGGCACTGTATTTGCCGGTTCAGTGGGTGCCGGCTATTTTGCATCTCTCGTAAAAGAAGAACCGTTACGCTCTAAGAAAGATTTACGAGAGCTTATTTTTAACTATGACTCTACCAGTGAGATTTATTTTGCCAATGATATTTATATTGGGAAATTACGAACTGATTTAGATCGTCGTGAAACAACACTTAATAATGTGTCACCTGATGTTATTAATGCCGTTCTCGCAACAGAAGATGAATACTTCCGTGAGCATAATGGGATTGTGCCAAAAGCTGTTATTCGAGGTTTGCTTCAGGATGTTACAAACTCTGCAACACAAACAGGTGGCTCTACATTAACACAACAACTTATCAAAAACCAAGTATTAACAAATGAAGTATCCTATGAACGTAAAGCAAAAGAACTTTTACTTGCTATGCGATTAGAGCACTTTATGACAAAGGATGAAATTTTAGAGGCCTATTTAAACATTATTCCTTATGGTCGTAATGCGTCAGGGCGAAATATTGCAGGAGTTGAGACGGCAGCTGAAGGTATATTTGGTGTCAAAGCAAAAGATTTAACGCTACCTCAAGCGGCGTACATAGCAGGTATTCCACAAGCACCTTTTGCCTATACACCTTTTACAAATAAAGGTGTACTTAAAAGTGAAGAAGCACTTCAACCCGGCATTGATCGTATGAAAACCGTCCTTTATCGTATGAAGGATGCAGGTTACATTGATGAAGCTCAGTATCAAACAGCACTAAACTATGACATCAAAGCAGACTTCCGTTCACCAGAAATGCGCCCAGAAGACCGCTATCCATGGTTAACATATGAGCTGGAAAGTCGTGCAACAGATATTATTGCTGAAAAACTAGCAGCGGAAGATGGAATTGATCCTGAACGCTTAAAGAATGAAGAAAAATTAAAAGATAAGTACAAGATTCTAGCAGATCGTGATGTCCGCTCTAAAGGCTATCGTATTTATTCAACAATCAATAAAGATATGTACGATGCCATGCAAAAAGCAGCAGAGAACTTTAAATATTATGGTCATACGTATACAGGAAAAGATAAAGATCCTGTAACAGGTGAAGAAATAGATGTAGAAATGCCAGTACAGGTAGGAAGTATTTTAATTGAAAATACTACTGGGCGTATTTTAAGCTTTGTAGGTGGTCGTGACTTTAAAACAACTGAAGTAAACCATGCAACACAGGCATTCCGCCCAAACGGTTCAACAATGAAGCCATTACTTGTTTATGCACCAGCAATTGAATATGGTGTAATTGGCGCAGGTAGTCCATTAGTTGACGTAAAATTCTCTATCGGCAAATGGAGTCCTAAAAACTATATTACAAGTGATGAACGTGGCTTAATTCCTGCACGTGAAGCGTTAGCAGACTCACAAAACTTATCAGCCTTACGTTTATACAATGATATTATTAATAAACGTCCTGCTGATTACTTAGCAAAAATGGGCTTTACTAAATTAGCCCCTAATGATTATACAAACCTTTCAACAGGAATTGGCGCATTAGAAGTAGGAACAACTGTAGAGGAAAATACAAATGCCTTTGCAACCTTTGCAAATGGTGGTCAGTTCATTGATGCCTACATGATAGATAGAATTGAGGATCAAGAGGGAAATATCGTTTACAAACATGAAGCTGAACCTGTACAAGTTTATAGTCCTGAAACTTCTTACATCATTACAGATATGCTTCGAGATGTGTTAACTAAGGGAACAGGTACAATGGCAAAAAACACGCTAAAATTCTCTGCTGATTTTGCTGCAAAAACAGGTACTACACAAGAATATAAAGATGTATGGCTAGTTGGCTATAACCCAAATGTATCACTTGGTGTATGGTTGGGCTATGATAAACAAAGAACTTTATATGCATTTAACAGTACGTATTTGCAGCCTAGTGTGCGTATAAACAAGCTATGGGGAACATTAATGAATTCGGTCTATGATGTTGATCCGCAATTAATAGCCCCTAAAACAAGATTTAAGCAGCCAAAAAATGTTGTGTCTGCTTCATTCTGTGGTATTTCTGGTTTAGCACCTTCAGCAGCATGTTCTAGCGCTGGACTTGTGCGATCCGATTTGTTTAACGCAAAAGTCTTTTTACCTTCCCAACCTGATGATAGCCTTGCTTCTTCAAGTGTTGTAACGATTAAAGGGAAAACATATAATGCTCTCCCTAGCACACCGCCGGAATTTGTAAAACCAGGTGGCGCAGGTATTAACCAAGCATTTATAAAACGCATGCTTGGACGACTTGGTGGTAACCCTGCTAGTCTACTGCCTAAAAATTCAACATTATCGAATTCATCTGTTTCAGCGGTTGACTTCCCAGCAGATGGCAACCCACCAGCAGCAGTAACTGCATCGATTAATGGCAACACATTATCTTGGTCAGGCTCTTCCAATGATGTTGTTGGTTACCGAATATATAATGTGACAAACGGTGGTCATACGCTTGTCAATTCAGTGCTTGAATCAACCCAAAGCATGACAGTAGCAAGTGGACAAGCCTACGTTGTTGTTGCTGTAGATATCACAGGTTTAACCTCTCCGCAATCAAATGTGGTTTCAACTGGAGGAAGTGGGGATGAACCTGATCAGGAGGACGATCAAGAGACAACTCCTCCAATTACGCCACCTGAGGATGGTACTGGCAATAATGGCAATGGCTCTGGGAATGGAACCGGTGGTAATAATGGGAATGGATCTAATAATGGCAATGGTTCCAGCAGTAATGGCAACGGCTCGAACAATGGTAATAATGGCAATAATGGCAATGGCACGGGCAACGGAAATAATGGCAACAGCTCAAATAACGGCAATGGCTCTGGAAACAACGGGAATGGAAATACTGGAGGAGACAACGGTAATACAACTCCACCACCTGAAACACCGACTCAATAATTGCCTTAACGAAGCGCTTTGTCATCTTCTGAGAAATGATGCCAGCTTTCCCATCCTTTGAAGCTTTCAAACTAATATTTAAATAAATAGACTTCCTCCAAGCACTTTTGCATTGTAGGAAGTCTATATTTTTGTCATGATAAAGAGGACTACTAATAAGGGGTGGAAAAGTATGAACATATTGGTAATAGGCGGTACACGTTTTTTTGGAAAAAAGCTTGTTGAGCTATGTCTTCAAAATGGACACACTGTTACGATATTAACACGCGGCCAAAGTGGTAATCCTTTTGGGGCACAGGTAAAGCAGTTAATTGTGAATCGTGATGATGCCGAAGCGTTAGCACAGGCGCTTGAAAGTTCCTCATGGGATATCGTCTTTGATAATATTTGTTATGCACCAGATGAAGCTCAAAAACTATGTGAAATTTTAGAAGGTAAAACAAAAAAACTCGTTTTTACCTCTACTCTATCCACTTACGAGGTAGACGGTAATGTAAAATCGGAAGAGGATTTTAATCCTTATGATTATGAAATTCGTATGGGGAACCGTGAAGATTTTTCTTACGGTGAAGGCAAACGACAAGCTGAAGCACTATTTTTCAAAGAGGCTACCTTCCCTATTGTTGCTGTGCGTTTTCCAATTGTTATGGGCGAGAACGATTATACACAACGTTTACACTTTCATGTGGAGCGAATTGTCAAGGGAGAACCGATTTCTTTACCCAATATTGAAGCAAAGATGAGTTACATCACAGATGAGGAAGCCGCAGCTTTTTTATATTTTGCCGGTATTTCTCCAATAGAGGGTCCTTATAATGCTACAGCAACAGGAGCCATTTCTTTAAAGGATTTAATAGGACTAATTGAAGAGGCTAGTGGAAAACATGCTAGAATTTCGCTAATTGGTAGCGATGAGCATTCACAGTCACCCTATGGAGTTCCAGCAGATTGGTATATGTCAAATGCAAAGGCAGAAGCTGCTGGCTTTACATTTAGCCAACTCCATGATTGGCTCCCCGACCTAGTAAAGACATTGGTAAAACAGCTACAATAAACTATGACCAACACAAAGAATCTGCTAGATTTAAACTAGCAGATTCTTCAATGAAACAATTTTAATAATTAAGGCAATATTGTTTTTAAAATAATAATCGCTTCATCAATTTCCTCTTTTGTTACTGTCAAAGGTGGTAATAAACGAATAACATTTGGTCCCGCTCCCACTAATAATAAGCCCTTTTCCTCTGCAGCCGTAATATATGGCGCCACTTCTGCAGTACCACAACCAATTCCAAGCAGTAAACCTTGGCCCTGTACCGTGTAAGTAGAAGGCAGATTCACCTTTAACTGATTCACAAAATAGGCTGATAGCTCCTGTACATTTTGCAAAAATGCGGAATCAAAAACATGATCTAGTACAGTTTCTGCTACACTCATCGCGAGTGGATTACCACCAAATGTCGTGCCATGGGTTCCAGGACCAAATGTGTCATATAATTCAGCAGTTCCAAGCATACCACCGATAGGGAAGCCGCCACCCAGTCCTTTTGCTAATGTCACGATATGTGGTTTTAAAATTGTTTGCTCAAAGGCATATCTTGTGNNCTCCAGTTCGTCCTATTCCTGTTTGAACCTCATCAACAATCAGTAGAATTTCTTTTTCCTCACAGATTTTTGCTAATGCAGCGGCAAATTCCTCAGATACAGTGTTTACGCCTCCCTCTCCTTGAATCATTTCTAGCATTATGGCTGCTACAGAATCATCAATAGCTGCTTCAAGGGCATTCACATCATTAAAAGGAAGAATTGTAAATTTACCAACAAGTGGTCCAAAGCCATTATGTACCTTGCCCTGACCTGTTGCGGACATTGCGCCAAAAGTTCTCCCATGGAATGATTTTTCAAAGGAAATTATATGATGCTTCCCTGTATGCTTACGGGCTAATTTAATAGCCGCTTCATTGGCTTCAGCACCACTATTGCAGAAAAACGCATAGGAAAAATGTGTATCGGCTATTAGTTTTTGTGCAACCTTCTCTTGACCTGGTATATCAAATAAATTAGAGATATGCCATAGCTTTTCACTCTGCTCCTGGATCGCTTTCACAATCGCGGGGTGCGCATGACCTAAACTTACTACAGCTATTCCACTAGTAAAATCTAAATATTTTTTTCCAGCAGTATCTTCTACAACTGTTCCTCGTCCTTTGACTATTTGGGCACGGCGCTTGCCATAGTTACCAAATAAAGCACTCATTCTTATCAGCCCCTATTCTACTAAATTTAATCATCCCTACAATGGGGTGAAACCTCTTTTACTGTCTAAAATGGTCGTTCCTACTAAAGATTCGCCAACAATTTGGACAGATGGGATTCCTGCATTTAAGCATTCTAAGGCTCCTTGGACTTTAGGAATCATACCACCGTAAATATGTCCTTCTGCAATCCATTGATGGATTAAGGCAGGCGTTGCTTGTGATTGATATTCATTATGAATACGAATACCACTTACATCTGTGACAAGTAATAGACTGTCTGCTTTGATTGCTAATGCGATTTCACTAGCAACTGTATCTCCATTAATATTCAGTGCCTGACCCGATTCATTCGCTCCGATACAAGCAATAATTGGCACAATATTCGCATTGATTAATGCTTCTAGCAAGGATGTATTAACTGTATTGACTTCTCCTACAAATCCATAAACATCTTTATCAAGATAATCGGCTACCATTAATTTTCCATCAAAGCCATTTAATCCTATCGCAGTAATGCCTGCTGATGTTAATTCATGAACTAGATCAGGATTAACTTTTCCAATAAGTGTTGTCTGAACGATGTCAATGGCAGCTTCATTTGTGACACGGATTCCATTTAAGGTATGGGATTCAACCTTTTGAGCCGCGAGTTCACGGTTGATGGCTGGACCACCACCATGCGTAATGATAAGCTCTACCCCGCTTTCTTGAAGCTTTTTAAAATTTTCAAAAAACGCCTCATTTAAGCCTTCTAGCGTACTGCCGCCAAGCTTAATGACCATACGTTTACGAGCGGTATGATGCATTGATTTGAACGTAGTCATAAGTTAAATCACATCCCCATGCATGCCCCTTGCCCTCACCTAAACCAAGTGACACATAAATTTTTACTTCATGCATTTTTAAAATTTGAATCAATTCATCTTCTGAGAAAGGTATGGGCTCGCCGTTTTCTACCATTGTTGCCCCACCGATTTGAATCGTAATTTTATCTGGATCAACAGTTGCTCCACTATAGCCTACTGCCGCAATTATGCGTCCCCAGTTGGCATCACATCCGAATACGGCTGTTTTTACAAGTGGTGAACCAACTACCGTTTTAGCAATTTTACGTGCTTCTTCATGTGATATGGCACCTTCCACTTCTACCTCAATTAGCTTCGTTGCTCCTTCACCATCTTTCGCAATCATCTTTGCAAGATCTTGAGCAACTGTTTTCAACGTATAATAAAAGTTTTGCCAATCTGGATGTGCAGGTGTTAAAGCTTCGTTTCCTGCTAAACCATTTGCCATAACCACAACAGTGTCGTTTGTTGATGTATCTCCATCCACTGTAATAGCATTAAACGTCAAATTTGTGATATCGGATAATGCACTCTGCAATACTTCCGATTCGATATACGCATCCGTTGTAATAAAACCAAGCATCGTTGCCATATTCGGCTCAATCATACCTGAACCTTTTGCCACTCCAGCGATAATAACCTCCTTACCATCAACTGTTGTACTATAGCTTGTGTTTTTCATCACCGTATCAGTTGTCATTATTGCCTGTGCAAAATCAATAGCACTTTCTAAATCATCCTTTGGTTCTAATTGCGTAATCCCTTTTGTAACTGGCTCCATTTTCATTATTTCACCGATAACACCCGTTGAACAAACCCCCACTAGATTTGCTTCAATACCAAGCTTCTCTGCTGCTAGGAATTGCATTGTTTGCGCATCCTTTACACCTTGCTTTCCTGTACATGCATTTGCATTTCCAGAATTCACAATCATTGCTTGCATTTTCTTAGTTGTATACACAACTTCCTTTGTTACCTTTAATGGTGCTGCTTGCACAGCGTTGGTAGTAAATACACCCGCAACACTTGCTGGTACTTCACTTACTAATATGGCCAAATCCTTTTTCTTATGTTTTAAACCACAATGTAGACCGGCTGTTTTAAAACCTTTTGGTGAGACAATATTTTTACTTGACAATTTTTTCATAATATTCGTTGATGCTATTAGTGTCATATACTAATTCCTCCTTAAATTTAAAATAAGAGAAGCATACAGTTTCCTGCATGCTATAAAATGAAGGCTTCTTCAACCTAACTTTTATGAGGTTACGATATTAAATAAAGAACGGTACAACATCCAGCCCTGTTGTTTGCGGTAAATTAAATTGAACGTTCATATTTTGAATGGCTTGCCCTGCCGCCCCTTTGACTAAATTATCGATAACCCCAACAATCGTGGCACGGTTTGTTCGGCTGTCTACTTTCGCAAAAATATCGCAATAGTTCGAACCTTTTACACGATTTGTTCCTAGACTATTGACATCCGTAACAATTCGAACAAATGGATGTTTGTCATAGGTATTTTTTAAACAAGAAATCAATTGTTCCTCTGTGACACCAGGCATAATCGGTGCGTAAGAGGTCGATAAAATCCCTCGTGTCATTGGTACTAAATGCGTATTGAAAGTTATTGCTGTCTGAACATCTGCAAACATTGAAATAGCCTGTTCGATTTCAGGGATATGCTGATGTGAATTTGTTTTATAGATTGAGAAATTCTCATTTGCCTCACTAAAATGTGTTGTCTGTGATGGTTTATTCCCAGCTCCAGAAATCCCGCTTTTTGCATCTATTATTAAAAAGCTCGGATCGATTAATCGCTCCTTTATTAGCGGTAATATGGATAGTAGAACCGCAGTAGGGTAACATCCGGGATTGGCAATAAGAGCTGCATGTTGCACATTTTCAGCATTCCATTCAGTTAAGCCATAAACACTTTGCTGAATAATATCCAGCGGTGCTGCTTTCTTGCCATACCATGTTTCATAGCTTGTAGTGTCTTTTAACCGAAAGTCACCGGATAAGTCTATTAATTTAGGACCTTTCCCTACTAATGGGGGCAAAAGCTCACTAGTCACCCCAGAAGGCGTACTTGTAAAAACCACATCATATTTCTCTAAAGCTTCATAATCAATTTTTTGTAACGGTGTATCAGCAATTTGAACGAGATGCCCAAACTTAGAAGAAAAAATTACACCTTCCTCAGAAGATGTAAATAACTCAATCTGCTCTACTGCTTTATGATTATGTAAAAATCGAATAAGCTCCAGTCCACCGTAGCCAGTTGCACCAACAATTCCTACTTTCAATACACTCACCTCTGAAATAAGTTAAAATTAGTATACGACTGCATAATTATTAAGTCAATTGAATTTTTATTTATTTATAAAATTTATAATCTCGATGAATACAAAATACTTACAATCTTGCAGTAATAACCGATACTAAGCATGGTAATGTTTTTTAAATAAATAGTTGTCACACCTACTAAATTAATACCGTATAAATAATTAAAATTTTTTAAGAAATCTGTTAAATACATATTTCCAAATGGGAGGGTACTTTTATTTTGAAGCTACTAATATGTAACCTCATGTTTTTATTAGTACTAGCAGGGTGCTCATCTGCTATACCAGACAATCCAACTGCAAAATCTATTTTGAAAGAAAACCCACAGGTAGATATCCTTCAATACAATCAACTTATCTATACCAACGTTACCGAACCGGAATTCATACAAGATAATTTCATAAAAAGTGATAAATTAGGAGAAATCAAAAAGACGACGACCTCCTCTTTATTTTTTAAAGATTTTTATGCAACTAAATTACCCATAGGAACTGAAATTTTTGCAACAGACGATCAAAACACTTATACATTGATTATTGAATTAGATGGTGAACAAAAAATATATAAAGCGCTTATAGAAGGATAATTTTAAAGTTGAGCGTAAAAAAACAGGAATTTTTCGTTGACTGAAAAAATTCCTGTTTGATAACGATACTATTAGTCTTCCATCGTTGACAAATCTCCAGTTGGTAGATTTAACTCCCATGCCTTTAACACACGACGCATAATCTTACCACTGCGGGTTTTTGGAAGCTTATCCTTAAATTCAATTTCACGCGGAGCTGCGTGAGCTGATAACCCCTTCTTGACAAAATTACGGATATCTTCAATCAAAGCATCTG
The DNA here is from genome assembly GCF_002455205.1 of Lysinibacillus sp. UBA6686. Taxonomy (NCBI): domain Bacteria; kingdom Bacillati; phylum Bacillota; class Bacilli; order Caryophanales; family Bacillaceae; genus Lysinibacillus; species Lysinibacillus sp. UBA6686. The sequence continues at coordinate 119,903 of NZ_DKJS01000037.1, forward strand.
ATGGCTCAACGCCTTCACGTAATGAAACAAAGGCTTTAATTATTTCACCTCGTACAGGGTCTGGCTTACCGATAACACCTGCTTCAATTACATCTGGATGCTCCAATAGCTTGCTTTCAACCTCGAAAGGCCCAACACGCTCACCAGCCGTCATGATTACATCATCTACACGCCCTTGGAACCAGAAGTAACCTTCATCATCCATATAAGCAGAATCTCCTGACACATACCATTCGCCTTTTAAGAAATAGGACTCATAACGCTCTGGATTGCCCCAAATTTGACGCATCATGGCTGGCCAGCCTCGACGAACTGCTAAATTCCCCATTGTAAATGGTGGCACTTCATTCCCAGCATCATCCACTATCGTTGCATGAATACCTGGCAATGGTTTCCCCATGGAACCTGGCTTAATATCCATAGAAGGATAGTTACAAATCATATGTGCACCAGTTTCCGTCATCCACCACGTATCATGAATACGATGACCTAGCTCTTCACTACCCCAACGAATTACCTCTGGATTTAACGGCTCACCAACAGATAACACATGACGTAAAGAAGATAAATCATAATTCTCAAGCATGCCACTACCTGCACCCATCAACATTCTGAAAGCTGTTGGTGCACTATACCAAACGGTTACACTATAATCCTCAATAGCTTGATACCAGGCCTGTGGTGAAAACCTTCCACCAACGATAAGCATCGTTACACCATTTAACCATGGACCAAAAATACCATATGCAGTTCCCGTTACCCATCCTGGATCAGCCGTACACCAATAAATATCATCCTCACGCAAATCTAATACCCATTGCGATGATTGATATTGTTGTAGCATTGCGTTATGGACATGTAATACGCCCTTTGGTGCACCAGTTGATCCAGAAGTATAATGCAGAATCATGCCATCTTCTCTGTCCACCCATTCAATATCAAATTGAGATGAAGCTTCTTTTAGACGTTTATTAAAATCTAAAATCTGTGAAGTTTCCTCTATATTAGAGCCTACTAAAAAGACATGCTGTAATTTAGGAAGCTTTTCTAAAGGTACTCGTTCAAGCAATTCAGGTGTCGTCACTAACGCTTTCGCTTCACTGTCTGCTAGTCGGTCGTAAACAGCTCCCTCCATAAATGCCTCAAACAACGGTCCAACAATAACGCCCATTTTCAATGCACCTAATAATGAAAAATACAGCTCAGGAGAACGTGGCATGAAAATAAATAAACGATCCCCTTTTTCTAAATTCGTCGCTGATTTTAAAACATTCGCAGCCTTATTAGTTTGCTTTTTCATTTCATTAAAAGAATAAGCCTCTTTTCGTTTACCATCAGTGAAATAAAGAGCTACCTTGTTCTTACGATATGTTTCCGTATGTCGATCAATCGCCTCATACGCCATATTCACACGACCTGTTTCGTACCAACTAAATCCTTTCTCTGTCTCTGCCCAATCATGTGTTGCTGCCGCTTCCTCGTAATTAGGTAAATTGTGTTGCCCAGGTAATGCTTTTAACTTCTCCATCATTTTCATCCCCATGAAACTACCCCTTTCTTTGCTATCGCTTTAGTACATTAGTAAGCAAACTTTAAATTATCCTATCAATAACTTTTCCCCCTTTAAAATTTGCCACCTTCTCCAAAGACAATTACGTTATGCAGCAAGTGTTATACAACAGTTTGAGTAGTAAAAAACAAATAAATTCTTATTCACACTACATTTATCTGTTAAATAACAGATGCAATATAAATCTATTTTACACGAATTCACTAAGAATGTCCTAATATTTTTATTTTTCCAAAAATACAGGTATATTTTGCAAAAATAAGCGTTTTTCCGCAAGAAATCAGCTATAATGGAATTATTAAACTCAGGTGGTGTAATTATGGAACATAAAAAAACTTTTTTTTCTGTCACAAAGGAAACAAAGCATGGTACTGTGTATGTGGAAGGACCTGTTCCTCCAGAAAAATTAGCTACATATTCATTCCATGAAGGCTTGGTTGCCTTTAGACCTCCTAAGCAGCAGCAGCAAGCTATTATTGAAATTGCAGGACTTCCTGAAGGGCGAATTATCGTTATTCGCCAAGAAGACATTATCGTAGGCTACGTCACCTATCTCTATCCAGACCCTCTTGAACGCTGGGCCGAGGACCGTATTGATAACATGATTGAGCTAGGCGCTATTGAAGTTATACCTGAATATCGTGGTACAGGTGCTGGTAAAGCATTGCTAGCTGTTTCTTTTATGGGAGATGAAATGGAAGACTATCTTGTTATCACTACTGAATATTATTGGCATTGGGACTTAAAAGGAACTGGCTTAAATGTCTGGGATTATCGTAAAATGATGGAGAAAATGATGAGCTCCGCTGGCTTCGAATATTTTGCAACAGATGATCCCGAAATTACTTCACACCCAGCCAACTGCCTGATGGCACGCGAAGGAAAACGTGTGCCTCCTGAAACAATGGAAAGATTTGATAAGCTTCGTTTTAGAAATCGCTTCATGTATTAAAACCAACACAAAGGGGATACGTATATGATCGTAGAAGAAATCATGAATGATGAGCCCTACACGCTGGCTCCAACAAATACAGTGCTTGAAGCGCTAAAGTTAATGCGTGAGAAAAAAGTGCGTCATTTACCAGTTGTAGATGCGGAACAGCATGTTCTTGGTGTCATCACAGAACGAGATATTAAAGAAGCCCTTCCTTCTTCATTGCGGGATGAACCCAATTCTCCCGTATTTAATGCAAAAGTGGAAGAAATAATGATTAAAAATCCACTAGTTGGTCATCCGCTTGATTTTGTTGAGGAGGTAGCTCTAACATTTTATGAATCTAAAGTAGGCTGCTTGCCAATTGTCTCTGGTGGCAAACTCGTTGGAATCGTCACAACTACCGATTTACTTTATACTTATATTGAATTAACTGGTGCCACTGAGCCCGGCTCAAAAATTGAAATTCGCGTAACTGACACACCAGGGATTTTATTTGAAATCACAAAGATATTCCATGAACATCATGCAAATGTCCAAAGCGTCTTAGTTTATCCTGACTCTGAAAATACACAAAATAAAATTTTAAGTGTCCGAGTGAAAACTCTCAATCCATTAGCGATGATTGAAGATCTTCGTAAAGAGGGCTTTGATGTACTATGGCCTAATTTACCAGGTGTTTCATTACAATGAAAAAGGCAGTATTTGTATACTCACCCGAGCAGCTCGGATACAAATTTTCAGATACTCACCCCTTTAATCATAAACGCTTGACGCTTACAATGGATTTGCTAAAAAATATTGACGCTCTTGACGACGTGGACATTGTTCCGGCTCGTATAGCAACAGAGGAAGAATTATTACTTGCACATGATCCTAAATATGTTGATATTGTCAAAAAAGCGGGTCATGGTGAGCTTTCCGATGCACAGGGAGAAAGCTATGGCATAGGCACTGAGGATACACCTATTTTTGAGAATATGCATGAAGCAAGTGCCCAGCTTGTCGGAGGAACGCTAACAGCTGTCGATTATGTTATGGAAGGCAAGGCTGAGCATGCCCTCAATTTAGGTGGTGGGCTACATCATGGCTTCCGTGGTCGTGCATCCGGTTTTTGTATATATAACGACAGTACAGTGGCCATCCGCTATTTGCAGGAAAAATATAATGCTCGTGTACTGTATGTAGATACCGATGCGCATCATGGGGATGGTGTACAATGGAGCTTTTATGAAGATCCAGATGTTTGTACATTGTCTATTCATGAAACAGGACGTTACCTTTTCCCCGGAACTGGTAATATAACAGAACGAGGAAATGGACAGGGCTATGGCACTTCTTTCAATTTTCCAATTGATGCTTTTACAGAGGATGAGAGTTTTTTAGAAATCTATGAAAAATCCATGAGGGAAATTTTTGAATTTTTCAAGCCCGATGTTGTGCTAACGCAAAATGGTGCTGATGCACACTATTTTGATCCATTAACACATTTATATGGCACTATAAATCTCTACAGAGAAATTCCAAAGCTTGCCCATCAATTAGCACATGAATATTGTGGTGGTAAATGGATTGCAGTTGGTGGTGGTGGCTACGATATTTGGCGTGTTGTGCCGCGCGCATGGGCTATGCTATGGCTAGAAATGACAGATCAGCAATTGCCAACAGGTCCTCTTCCACAAGCGTGGTTAGATCGCTGGCAACCTGAAGCGCCTGTACCATTTATTCCAACATGGGAGGATCCAAATCCCTTGTATGAGCCAATTCCCCGAAAGGCAGAGATTGAAGAAAAAAATGCGCAAATGTTAGCGAAAGCACTACATATTATTCGTAACGAAAAACGCGTTTAACGTATTATACGCCTCACGACCTCTCGTGGGGCTTTTTTTCATTGGTTGTGATGTCACTTAGCACTCTATCCATCACTTTTAGGCCGTTATCCTTCATTACAAGCAGTTCTATCCATCATTCAAAAAAAACACGCAAATCCTCAAGAAGATTTACGTGATTCTTAATGACTATTTACTTTTGACAGATTGTCGATGTTCAATACGATGCGGTAAGATAACCGCTTCATCTTCAACTGGCTCTTTATTCATTAGTTTTGTTAGTAAGCGCATAGCAACAGCTCCAATATCATAAAGCGGTAGCGCAACACTTGTTAGCTGTGGGCGTACCATTCGTGCTAATTTTGAATTTTCAAAGCTAATTACTTCGATATCCTCAGGTACACCCTTTCCTGCATCCTGTGCACCATGAATTAGTCCAATTGCTAATTCATCACTGCCAGCAAAATATGCAGTTGGGGGATTTTCCAGTGAGGATAATGTTTCCCAAGCCTCAAGACCCATATCATAGCTTGATTCCTCTGCAGCAATTAGGGATTCTTCTATAGGTAAGCCTGCATCTTGCAAAGCTTTTTTATAAGCCTCAAGCTTAAATTTCCCATTAATCGTATAAGTAAGTGGACCTGTTACGAAAGCGATTCGCTTATGTCCATTTTGAATAAGTAATGTGATAGCCTCATAAGCCGCTTGGTAATAGTCAATATTAACAGTTGCAATGGTTTGTGATTCATCTACTGAACCCGCAAGCACAATTGGTACTGGTGAATGATCCATTGTTTGTTGCATTTTTTCAGTCACTTCATCACTCATCATGACAATCCCATCTACCTGTTTGCCCAACATTGTATCCAGTAACTGTAGCTCTTTATCTTCATGTTGATCTGAGTTAGCTAAAATAATATTGTAACGGTACATGGTTGCAATATCCTCTACACCACGTGCCAGCTCCGCATAAACATTGTTTGCAATATCTGGGATAATCACGCCAACTGTTGTTGTTTTCTTACTTGCTAATCCTCGCGCTACTGCGTTTGGACGATATTCTAATCGTTCAATTACTTCTAATACTTTTTTTCGTGTTGCCGGCTTTACGTTTTGATTGCCGTTGACTACACGAGAGACCGTTGCCATTGAAACATTTGCTTCTCTTGCAACATCATAAATTGTAACAGTCATCGTACGTGCCTCCCTTTTTTCCTTTTATAGCCTTATCATACGATAATTTTCATATTCTTTTCAAGAAGAAGTACGTACACGATAAGAAAAACCAAGTTCAAATAGTACTATTCTAGACATTATTTCGTCACGATATAGTAAAAACCGCCTGCTGATTTAGCAAGCGGTATATTTTAAAACAATTTAAGCATGAATTTCATAGTTTTTCATGAATTTTTGCAGTGTTTCATAGAATGCGTCAAATGTAGGGATGTCCATTTGCTGTTGTGAGTCTGAAAGTGCTACAGATGGATCTGGATGCACTTCAGCCATTACACCATCAGCACCAATTGCAATGGCTGCTTTCGCACATGGTAATAATAAATCACGACGTCCTGTTGAATGTGTAACATCTACGAATACTGGCAAATGTGTTTCTTGTTTTAAAACTGGTACAGCTGAGATATCTAATGTGTTACGTGTAGCTTTTTCATAAGTACGGATACCGCGCTCACATAGGATGATGTTTTCATTCCCTTTAGACATAATGTATTCTGCTGCGTGAATGAACTCATCGATTGTTGCTGCTAAGCCTCGTTTTAATAGGACAGGTTTGTTTGTTGCACCTGCTGCTTTTAATAACTCGAAGTTTTGCATATTACGTGCACCAATTTGGATCACATCGATATAATCTAATGCTTCCTCTAAGTGACCTGGTGTAACAATTTCCGTAATGACACCTAAACCATATTCCTCTGACACACGTTTTAATATTTTAAGACCTTCTAGTCCAAGTCCTTGGAAGTCATATGGAGAAGTACGTGGCTTGTATGCACCACCACGAATTAATTTTTCACCTTTTGCTTTAATAGATTCTGCTACCGCTGCAACTTGCTCATATGATTCAACTGCACAAGGACCAAATACGAAAGATGGTTTCCCTTGTCCAATTAACTCACCATTGATATTGATCACTGTATCTTCTGATTTTTTCTTACGAGATACAAGCAATTCCTTCTTCTTATCTGCTTCAAGTTGTTTTAAAGCCGTTTTAAAGATTTGTTTAAATATATAATCAACCGTCATTTGGTTTAACGGACCCTGATTGTGTTCTTTAATAAGATCAAGCATGTGTCTTTCACGTAGCGGATCATAGCGATTCACACCTTGCTTTTCTTTAATTTTACCGATTTCATTCACTACAGCTGCACGTTCGTTAATTAGACGAAGAATTTCTAAGTTTAAGTCGTCTATTTGACTACGTAAGCTTTCTAAATCTTTTTGGCTCATGCTTTCTTGCTCCTCTCATCATGACAGACACTTTCAGAACTCTGAAATGTATGTTACATTTTTAGATATTAGCAATATTATAATCAATGTTGATCAGAATGTCACGTATTTTTAATTTAGCGCTTCAACTCGCTAAATTATTTTACAATATTACAAGAAAGGAAGCGATTACATTGAGTTCAAAACTATTTGCACTTGATATTGGTACACGTTCAGTTGTAGGCATTATCTTAACTGAAAATAACGACCACTTTCACGTTGAAGATATTTTAGTGAAAGAACATAAAGAACGTGCTATGGTCGATGGTCAAATACATAATGTCATGTATGTGGCAGATTTAATCAATGAAATAAAGCATGAGCTTGAGGATAAACATGGTAGCTTAACAAAAGTAAGTGTAGCTGCAGCTGGTCGCTCATTGAAAACAGAACAGGCGAGCGTGACCATCAATATACGAAATCGCCCAATTTTCACTGAGGAGGATATAAGCCGATTAGAACTACAAGCTGTACAACAAGCACAGCAGCAACTTTTGCAGCAGAAAGAGGATGCAAAAATAAGCCACTACTATTGTGTAGGCTATTCTGTTCTATATTATCGATTAGATGGTGAGGAAATTGGTAGCTTACTTGATCAGCAAGGAGATGAGGCGCAAATTGAAGTGATTGCCACGTTTCTACCCCGAGTAGTCGTAGAATCACTTATTGCTGCACTAAAACGTGCTGATTTAGAAATGGACGCACTTACTTTAGAGCCAATTGCAGCTATTAACGTGCTTATTCCTCCAACAATGCGTCGTTTAAATGTTGCACTTGTTGATATCGGCGCAGGGACATCCGATATTGCCATCACTGATAAAAGCACAGTCGTTGCCTATGGGATGGTACCTACAGCTGGAGATGAAATTACGGAGGCATTGAGCGATCACTATTTACTTGACTTCCCAGTAGCTGAAAAAGCAAAAAGACAATTACAAACAGAAGAGGAAATTTTAATTCAGGATATCTTAGGCTTTGATCAATATTTTTCAAAAGAAGAAGTTCTTAAAGCGATCGATCCCGCTGTCAAACAACTTGCTAAAGCCATAGGAGAAGAAATATTACGACTTAATAATCGTACCGCTCCTAAGGCTGTCATGCTTGTTGGGGGTGGAAGCTTAACACCAAACCTAACAACTGAACTTGGGGCAGTGTTAGACTTACCAGAAAATCGTATTGCCGTTCGAGGAATAGATGCCATACAAAATCTAACGAAGGAAGATCATATTAAAGCATCACCTGAATTGGTGACGCCAATTGGTATTGCCATTGCGGCAAAAAAAATGCCGATTCAATATATGAGCCTTACTGTGAATGATCAGGTAGTTCGTCTTTTTGAATTAAAAGAAATGACCGTTGCTGATGCTTTTTTAGCTGCAAATATTCGTGCAAAACAATTGTATGGAAAGCCAGGGCTTGGATTGTCTGTTAGCGTAAATGGACAAGATATTTTCATCCCTGGTGGTCACGGGCAGCCTGCGGAAATTTTAGTAAATGGACAGCAAGCTTCTACTAAAACATTGATTAAAACTGGGGATGCTATCCAACTAATTGAAGGTCAAGACGGGCAACCAGCAGTAGCAACTGTAAGAGATATTGTTGACAATGCAGCTATCAAAACGATAATGATTCAACATACAAAATACGTCATTGAACCAAAAATTACAGTGAATGGTTCCCCAGCCTCACTCGATAGTGCGTTAAAGGATCGGGATGTTGTTGCTTTTGAAATTGCAGATACAGTTGAAGAAATATTTAAGCTAACAAATAATTGGGCTTTATTAAAGCAATTTGAATCCTTTTATATTCAAGTAGATGGAAAACCACTTTACCTACCTGAGTTTTCCGCACAGTTAATGATCAATGATAAGCCAGCTAAACTGTCCTATGCAGTACAGGATGCAGACATCATTACTTTTCAGCAGCAAGCATTACCAACCGTACAACGAATAGCTGATCAAATGAATATTTTACTAGAGGATAACATCATCATTCATTTCCAGAACGAGATGCTGGAGCTGAAAAAGATGGCTAATGAGGTGCTCGTCAACAATAGCGTTGTTTCACCACTGTCAACGGTGCCAAATGGAGCGACAGTTTCATTTATAGAGAAGGATCGAAGTCGTTGGATCTACCAAGATGTCTTCCGTTTCTCTAACTGGCAGCTACCCACAACATTTAAAGGAAACTTTACCATATTACGAAATGGACAACCTGCCAACTTTGATATGGAAATCTTCGGTGGGGATAAGTTAGAAATTTTATTGGAGGAAGCAACTATCTTCTAAGAAATTAAAAAGGGATACGATATGTCCTTAAGGACATTCGTATCCCTTTTTTTAAGCTTTAAGCGCGAACCTCTTCATTTTTTTCTTCGGTTTGTTCCTTTGCTTCAGCCGCCTCTTCTGCTTTAGGCTCTTCATTAGGAACATAATCTTCTAACGGTTCTTCACCCTCGAATGAAACAGTACCGTCGTCAAATACAGTCGGTGCTTTTGCAGTCTTTAACGTTTTTACTTTCTCTACTAATTGTGTAGATTGCTCTTGTATTTGTTTCGACAATTGAACTGTTTTATCTTTTGCTGTCGTTGAAAAATCCGCACTCTTATCTTTTAGGTTTACAGCTTGTACAGCTACATCACTCCGTAAATCTTTTCCTGATTTTGGAGCTAGTAGTAAGCCGGCAGCTGCACCAACTATACCCCCAACTAATGCGCCAATAACAAAATCTTTCATGTTCACACGCTCCTCTTCATAAATAGATTCTTGCGGATGATAAAGCTGTGGCAATGAACTTTCAAGCTGTTGTTCCTTCACTTCGTTAAAATTTGGCTTTTGAGTTGTCATGCAACAATTCCTCCCATCTTATATTCATATGCCTAGACTGGTTGTCCATCTACTTTTGTTGATGCATCTTCAACTTATGTCTAAGACTTTATTTTTATTCAGATGACACAAAATGTCTACTGAATAATAATCACTTTTTACGACCCCATTTTCTTTTAGGCTTGTCTGATTGTTCAGCTTCAAAAACATAGCTTTCTTCTTGAACCTGCTCAATTACTTTACGCTTCTTCCATTTATCAGCAATACCCATTGCAACATTACTCCATTGAACAACCTGTGCGATTTTTTCCTCATTTTGTTCTACACTTTTTGAAATAGAGGAAGTAATGTGCTGTACAGACGTATTTAAACCGTTCACGGAGTCACCAATTCCTTTGACTGCATGAACAACAGAATTTAACTGTTCTGATTTTTGCTGAATATCCTCTGCCAAACTATTCGTTTTGGTTAATAAGGAAGTCGTTTCACGTGTAATACCTTCCATTTGTCCTTCAATACCTGATAAAGTTCCTGCTAAGCTGTTTAGAATGGATTTAAGCGAGAATAGCGTCATGCCTAAACTCACACATAAAATTAAAAAACCGATTGCTGCTATAATCGCTGCAATATACAAAATGACTTCCATAAAAAGACCTCCTGCTAGTAAAATTCTCTTTACTATTACTTTCCCTATCTTCGACAAAAAAAACTGAATTCCTTCTCAATTTTTGAGAAAAAACAGCTTATTCCTTACGGACTAAGCTGTTTCGTTGTTTTTTAACACGTTTTCAAAAGCATCTTGGAATTTGTGAACATCGCCTGCGCCCATAAATAAAAATACTGCGCCCTCATGTTTTGTTAAGACTTCAATTCCTTCAGTGGTAATCACTGCACTGCCTTCAATTAACGACGCCAAATCATGGATGGATAGCGCGCCTTGTGTTTCTCTTGCAGAGCCAAATATATCACATAAATATGCTGTATCTGCAAGACTTAGACTATCAGCGAAATCCTGTAAAAAAGCTTGTGTACGTGTAAATGTATGTGGTTGGAAAACAGCTACTAGCTCACGCTCTGGAAATTTTTGACGAGCTGATTGAATCGTTGCACGGATTTCCGTTGGGTGGTGGGCATAGTCGTCTATTAAAACATTATTGCCAATATCCGTTTCTGTAAAACGTCTTTTTACACCTTTGTAACTATTTAAACGTTCCTGGATAATGTCTGGTGAGATACCTTCATACTGACAAAGTGTAATAACAGCTAATGTATTTAAAACAGCATGATCCCCAAACAATGGGATAAAGAATGTACTGTAAAATTCATTGCGCACGAAAACATCAAATTTAGTACCCTCTGTTGTTTTATCCACATTACGGGCTTCAAAATCATTCTCTTCTCCAAAGCCATAATAAACAACAGGTACCTTTGCTTGAATACGTTGTAAATGTTCATCATCACCACAAGCAATAATTGCTTTTTTTACCTGTAAAGCCAATGATTGAAAGGCAGAATAAACATCCTCTATATTAGCAAAATAATCTGGATGGTCAAAATCGATATTAGTCATGACAGCGTAATCTGGATTATATGCTAAGAAGTGACGGCGGTATTCACACGCTTCCATCACAAAGAATTCTGCATTTTCATGCCCAGCTCCTGTTCCATCACCGATTAAATAAGAAGTGGGTTTATATCCTCCGACAACATGTGACATTAAGCCAGTTGTTGAAGTTTTACCATGTGCACCTGTAATGGCAATTGATGTATAATTTCCAATGTATTCCCCTAGGAACTTATGATAGCGAATAATCTCTACACCAATTTCTCGTGCTCGCACTAATTCAGGATGATCATCAGGAAAAGCATTTCCTGCAATAATTGTCATACCTTCTTTAATATTATCTGGATTAAATGTAAAAATTGGAATATTACGTTCACGTAACGGCTGTTCTGTGAAGAAATATTTATCAACATCTGAGCCCTGTACTTGTTCACCAGCATCAAACAAGATTTGTGCAAGCGAACTCATGCCAGAACCTTTAATGCCTGTGAAATGAAAAACTGTCATTAATTAAACCCCCCGGGAATATCAATATCCCATCTATCATCTATTAGGTGTACCGTATTATTTCACCAATTGTTAGGTATTAATACCTTTAAACGTGCTAAAAAATACGTACTTGTCATCACATCTTGTCTATTATAGCACTATTTATGCACAAGGATAAATGTGTAACTTTTCTAAAAATACTAATTTCGACGTAAATAAGATAATCTATACGAAATCCATGCAATTCTTATTCAAACATAGTAATTAAATCTTCTTCTGTAATATAACTTTCACGTGGTTTGCTGCCTCTCGCCTCAGACACAAATCCATGAGATTCTAACATATCAATTAATCGGGCAGCACGATTATAGCCAATGTGGTATTTGCGCTGGATTAAGGACGTAGAAGCTCCCCCCTGTTCAAACACAAATCGGCAAACTTCCTCGAATAAATCATCCTGCTCCGCAGAAATCTCCGTTTTCTTCAAAAGCTCCTCCTGATCAAAAATATAATCAGGTTCACCCTGCTCTCGGACATGTTCAATAATGGACTCGATTTCATCATCAGTCACAAATGTCCCCTGTAATCGTACTGGGGCGGACATACCGTTCCCTAAATATAACATATCGCCTCGTCCAAGTAATCTTTCTGCTCCTTGCCCATCTAAAATTGTGCGAGAATCTATTTGTGAAGATACTGCAAAGGCAATACGTGTAGGAATATTTGATTTAATTAGACCTGTAATCACGTCAACAGACGGTCTTTGTGTTGCAACAATTAAATGGATACCACATGCACGTGCCTTTTGTGCAATACGACAAATCGCTTCCTCAACATCTGCTGGAGACATCATCATTAAATCAGCTAACTCATCAATGACAATAAGCATATAAGGCAATTTAAGGCTATGTTCATTATTTTTATCTGCTAAAGCATTATACCGTGTAATATCACGTGCACCTGCATGAGCAAATAGCTGATAGCGTCGCTCCATCTCCTCTACTGCCCATTTTAATGCAGCTGTAGCTGCTTTAACATCTGTAATAACAGGGCTAACTAGGTGAGGAATATGATTAAACGGAGCCAGCTCTACCATTTTAGGGTCAATAAGCATTAGCTTTAATTCATGAGGAGCAGCTTTATATAACAAACTAACCAAAATCGAATTTATACAAACTGATTTTCCTGAACCTGTTGCCCCTGCAATTAAACCATGGGGCATTTTACGCAAATCGATCGTTACTGGTTTCCCAGTTAAATCCAGACCCAAAGCAGCCTCTAATGGTGATTCTGACTCAAGGAAGGAGGCACTATTTGTTACTTCTGATAATCGAACAGCGCGAGAGACACGGTTCGGAATCTCAATTCCAATAGAACTCTTTCCAGGGATAGGCGCCTGAATTCGAATATCTTTCGCTGCTAATGCTAGCTTTAAATCATCTGCCAAATTACGGATCTTACTAACCTTTGTACCATGGCTAACTGTTATTTCAAATTGCGTGACAGCAGGTCCTTGCATGATGGACTCAATTTGAGCAGATACTTGGAAATATGAAAGTGCTTCAACTAAGGTATCTCCCTGCTGCTCCATCCACTCTGTGTCTTGTGTTTTTTCCTCAGGTGGCTCTAAATATTCATCTGTCGGCTTTTGATACACATGAACAGGCTTTGAAGGATTTCCCTTCTCTTGAATTCCTTCGAGAGTTTCGTTTGAAGACTGCTCTTGATCGTCCATTTTAGCCTCTTCGTTTAGCAACCCAACATTTTCACTGAGATATTCATGTTCGATAATTGATGGTGCCTCCATATCAGTAGTCGCTGAAATTTCATGTTGACTATCTAATTCTGGAGCTGTCTTTTCTAAGGTTGATACGCTAGCCAGTGTTGCTACTGGTGCCATTGTAATGACAGAGACACTATCTGACGAAGCATTGATTGGAGAATTTGGAATAGATGACTCTATTTTCTCCACCTGTTGAGCTGTTACTTCGTCTTCCTCTGCCTCTAATCCAATAATCTGAGTAGAAACTGGATGTTTTATTTCTTCTTGTATGGATGGTCCTAATGGATGCTCGTCATCAAAGCTTATCGCTTCAGAAGACTCGCTTTGCTCATCTTGCTTTTTTTCAACAATAGTAGATGGCTTTAATTTTTTAGATTGTTGTTGAATTCGCCATTTCTCTTTATCCGTTTTTAACATTAATACATTAAAAGGAATACGACTTTTATCTTGCTTTGGGACAGCCTCAAGTGATTGATCTTCTAACATTTCCTGCTCAATAACTTCATTTACTGGCGGTTGAACTACTGTTACTTCACCAATATGAATTGTAGAATTTTCAATTTGAACCTGCTCCACAATAACTTCCTTCACATGAATTTCTGATTGGTCCGCCGTAAGTTGCTCGACATCCAATTCATGCTGAACAGCCTCTTTTACTTGATCCTCAAACGCAACAGCAAAAGAGGTTGTTTGGGGAAGGGGCAATTCTGCTTCTGCTTGCATCACATCGTCAGAATCGCTTATTTCTTGTGAAAAATCTTCATCAAACATAATCGGTTGCTTTGTTGATGTTTCAAAGGATTCTGGCATTTCAAATCGTTCAGAGACCTCTTCCTGTACTGGGCGAATTGGCTCTTTTTCTTCTAGTATATTTTCGAAAGCCTCATTTGTTGTCGTTTCTTTTAAAACCTTAGGCTCTGTAGGTATTGAAAACTCCTTTTTGTCGAGTTCTTCCTTGCGTTTATCCAATAATTGTTCTATAGGACTAGGCTTGGCAAATCCATAAACTGGTGAAGGTACATCACTCGGTACAAAACGTTTTCGATTAACAGGCATACTATTTTCTATCGTTTTTTCTGGTGAACTATTATTCTCTTTTGGTTTAGGTGTTGGTTGCTCATTTTGCGCATCCCGAAAAACTAAACTTGCTTTTGAACGGTACCCCTGTTCAGGTTGATTTTTTGTCATGGTTGTTCTGCCAGTTCGCTTTGAACGATTAGCTAATAATTCCCGAATACCAGAAACCTCCACATCATAAACACTAGAATCTACAATATGTTTATTTAAATGCTTTGGCAGTGATAATTCTTCGATTTGTCCATAATAATCATCTTCCACTTGATTAAATACATCTTTTGATTGCGATGTAGATGTTGGAGAAGGTGAGATTTCCATATCCTCAATTAACGGGAAACGAAAAGTTTTTTGTTTTGATGCAGGTGATTCTTTCACATGTTGCTGCTCAGTCTGTTCATCGTAGTTTTCATACATGTCTTCATATTCGTATTCGTATTCATTGTCATCTTTATTTATAAATTTATTAATTTGTTTTTTAAACCAATTCACTCTATTTCACTCATTTCTCATACACTTCATTTATAGCATTGTCTATATCAATTACGCCCTAGCGCAATTACATCCGGATTTTTTTCAAGCTTAGCTCGAAAAGCTCCTCTTCAAAATCCCTGACATCCGCCAGGGACTTTATCTTGATTCAGCAGGCGGTTACTGAATAGGAAAACCACATTCATCTCGACACCTATAGAGGTGTGGGAGTCTGTCTTCTGTATCTGCCGCTGCCGCTACGCTTATGCGCATAAAACATCTGCCGCTTTGCTTTCAATACAAAAACTTTTACTGAATGAAGATAAAGATAAAGATAAAATAACACAATGTCTATATCAAAAAGCATACCATAAAAATGTTATAGAAACTTGTATTTAGAGGCTCACCATACAAAAAAATCGTTATGCTACTAGCATTTTAGTAGCGTAACGATTTTACAAATACATCTTTTATTTTAACGTGTTGGTGCCTCAAACGCACTACCAATTTCTGCATCTTTTGGTAACACTAAAATCCCTTTTTCTGAAGGCGCATTTGGTATAGCAAGTTCGCGCGCTGAGCACAGCATTCCATGTGAATCAACACCACGTAAATTTCCTTCTTTAATAAGCATTCCAGAGGGCATTACTGCACCAATTTTCGCTACAACAACCTTTTGACCTGCTTCGACATTAGGTGCTCCACAAACAATTTGTAATATCTCCTCACCAACATTTACAGTACAAACGCTTAACTTGTCAGCATTTGGATGTTTATCCTTTGTCTCTACAAGACCCACTACGAATTTTGGCGTAAAATCTACATCTAAGCTAATAGTAGCTCCATTTTTAGCAATAGCAACTTCTAATTGTTCTACTAATTCGGGTGTTATTTCCACAAGTCCTTTTGCATCTGTTTGTACATAGCGGCTTGCATTAAATAAATTAAATGCTTTTATTTCGCCTGTCTGAGCTTCCTTTAAAATGGCAATATCACCAGCACGCTCTACTTCTGTTTTTACAATTGCCTCCGTTGCTAACTGGACTAGCAATACATCGCCAACATGCTCTTTGTTGTAAAATACGTTCATTGTTTTTCTTGCTCCTTTTTCACTCTGTTTTTTGCTAATATAAAAATTGGTTCTAGTTCCCCATCTTCATAGATAAAAGATAATGAGGTAATCGGGACAGTTCCGACAGTAAAGAAATGCATTGTCATCTGTGCTAATACATCATACCCTGTTTCATTCCGAATATCACCTATAATTAGGACATCCTGATGTGGCACAGATAATGTCATATCCCCCTCAATTATCGTACTCATTTCTTTTAAAAAGCTCTCATTTAAAATGCGGCTTGCATCATATCCGTCATTCACATTGACAAAGTAGAAAATATTCCCTGCTACTTCATCCTTCTTATAGACAGTCGGTAGTGTCTTCACTGAAAAACGTGCGATTTCACGTATTTGTTCTTCTGTTAATTGTAATACCTCTAACATGGTTTCATCTAGAAAACGATAGGTTTTTCCTAAATCCAGGGCATAAAAAATACGTGTCTCAGCTGTATGCTCCGTAGTAATGAATGCATGTCCTTCTTTTGAGGCTTTGGGGTAGGATGTAGAGCGAATGACAGGATAAATTTGAGTAGATGCTTGGAAACCTTGTTCTTTTTCTTGCTCCATCGCCTGAAAGGTTTGCTCAATTGTATAAACAACTTCATCAACTGCAGCTTCCTGCTTTTCATTATACTTTGCTAAAATACCTGGAAGTGATAGCTCCATCCCTTTACCAGTTTTTTTATGATTCAAGCGCAATTTATCATGCTTTTTATCAAAATCAAATTTAAATTTTTCTTCATTTAAACGTTGTTTCAATAGAGAGACAAGTTGCTCTGATTTAATCTGTTTCACCTTGCTCACATCCTTTCTTTACAATTTATTTAGTGTAATTGTCAAGGTTGACCGATAAAAAAATTTGAATATTGAAATGAAGAGAAAACGGTTCACCCGTTTGTGAACCGTACTGTTCAAAACTATCTAATTATTTAATCTTAACCGAATGTACAATTTTCGTCATCTCTGATAAATTCTCTTCTATACGTTTTGCCTGTGAAATGGTTGTCATTTTTATACCACCACTGCTTACAATTAGCTCAAATTCATTCTCATTGTCAGTTTTGGAAACAGCTGAGAAACCGAAAATGCCATTCTTTTCATAGGTATTTTCTTTCATAATTTTTTTCGAGCTATCCTCTTTTAATAGATTATAATAAAGTTTACTATCTGCGTCTTCACGATCATTAATGAACAGAATAAAACTTTCTTTTCCCTTTGCAATTAATATATTATATGCATCCGTGCTATCTTCAATTTTAAAATGAGAGGGTAAATATAATTCTACATTCCCAATTTTATCTGTATGCTCTGCAGGCTCTTCTGCGAAAACTGTTTCTGTTAGTTGAAGGCCTTTACTAATTTGGTCATCTACAGACTGATTGCAGCCAGAAAGTCCCAATAGCACAACCATTAATCCTGCTGCACGTAGCCATGTATGAGACATGTCTCTCTTCCTTTCATTGCTAACTTTTTCTCTATATTTTAAAAAAATTTTTGTAAGGTTGCAACTTCACTATTCCATTATCACTAATTCTATCATACTATTCATGTGCCAACGTGAACAAATATTGACCAACCAAAAGAGAGACAATATGCTCAAACATCACCTGACGACTTATTAAGCCTTGAGTGAAAATACCCACAGCACCTGCTCCCTGACGAATATCCTTTTGCTGAGTGTATTGCTCCATCACAGGTCCTAGCTCCCTACCAGCTCTTATTTCCTGGGCAATTGATTCTGGTAATAGTATTTGTGCACCAGCAGCCGTATAGGTAGTGCCATTTGCTACAACAAGAGCTCCCCAATTGCAAACATACATTAAACCATCAATCTCTGTTACACCACCCTCTAAGCCAAATGATAATTGTGCACCCGCTTCAATCATCGCATTTTTAGCACGGTTGATAGCACCTAATCTTGTTTCCTTATGAGTCATGGGTTGATTAGATACTTGTGATGCAGCCTTGATATATGTAAACCTTGGATTATCTAAATGTTTGCTAACAATGATTTCAACAGCTTCTATTTTTGCTTTATTTGTTGTTCCAATAGCGATTTTCATGTCTACCACCTCTTCCTTTACATAGAAAAAGATGCCCTTTTAGGCACCTTTTCATCCTACTTTATACATTAGCGTGTATCGTCTCTAATGTCGAACGATTTGCTTTTTTCACTAATTCTACAATCAAAGCTTTTGCAGCGGCATAATCATCAATATGAATAATAGACGCAGAAGTGTGAATATAACGTGAGCAAATACCAATAACTGCACTTGGCACTCCGTCATTTGCTGTGTGCACACGACCCGCATCTGTGCCTCCTTGTGACACAAAATACTGATAAGGAATATGATTTGATTCCGCTGTATCTAAGATGAATTCACGCATTCCTCGATGTGTAACCATTGTGCGATCAAGAATACGTAATAAAGTTCCTTTACCTAATTGACCAAATTGATTTTTTTCTCCTGACATATCATTCGCTGGAGAAGCATCTAAAGCAAAGAACAGATCAGGTTTAATCATGTTTGCAGATACTTGAGCACCACGTAAACCAACCTCTTCCATTACGTTTGCGCCAGAATATAAATGGACACCAAGTTTTTCATGTTGCACTTCCTTCATTAACTCTATTGCCAGTCCGCATCCATAGCGATTATCCCATGACTTTGCCATAATTTTTTTTGGATTAGCCATTGGTGTAAATGGACAAATAGGAATAATAGATTGTCCTGGACGAACACCTAAAGCAATCGCATCTTCCTTATTATCAGCACCAACATCTATTAGCATGTTTTTAATTTCCATTGGCTTGGAACGCTCAGCATCTGTTAATAAATGTGGAGGAATCGATGAAATTACACCAGGTATGGCTCCATTTTTCGTAAATACTTCAACACGCTGTGCCAGCATTACCTGATTCCACCATCCGCCCAGTGTTTGAAAGCGAATCATGCCATTGTCAGTAATTGATGTAACCATAAATGCTACTTCATCCATATGACCAGCTACCAATACTTTTGGTGCATCAGCAATTTCGCTATGCTTTACACCAAATATACCCCCTAAATTGTCCTGAACGATTTCATCCGAATATTTTTCTAACTCAGTACGCATGAAAGCACGAACAGCATGCTCATTCCCTGGAGCGCCTGGCAATTCTGTTAATGTTTTAAATAAATTTTTTGTTTCCTCATTCATGATGACTCTCTCCCCACGAAGTAGAATATTCTTCCTGCCTATTGTATCATATTTATTTCCGATTTCGAAATATTGATACATTTCCTGAAACTGCTAAAGTGTGAACGTGCATTCACTCCCCTTACTATGCTAAAATGAAGATATAGAAAAAGGAGGAAAGAAGCATGAAATTACGTGATTTTTTAATTGGTGTCGCAACTGGTCTAGCTGCCGCAGTCATTATTAAAGAAGCAAGTGAAAAAGTTTCTCCATATGTACCTGCAGGACAAGTACTCGAAAACATAAAAAAGGAATTTAAAAAGGATGCACCCATTGACGGGTCTTGGATTTATATGAAAACAGACGATTTCACAAATGGCATTATGACAATTCCAGTATATCGTGGAGGTATCTCTCGTATGCATGCGGGAGAAATGCAAACATTTGAATTTGCCGCAGATGCTCGCTCTGGTGTAGTGGTAGAGCTAATAGAAGTATAGACAGTATCCTTAAAACAAAGAAGCCATCTCAGCTACATGAGATGGCTTCTTTGTTTTACTCGGATAATCCTTTATTATTAAAGTATTTTTTATATTTTCGATAATAATTTAAATTATTTAATGTTAGCTTGACCCAACGCTTGGCATTCATATCCTCATTAAAATAAAGAGAATTTGTATATTTCCCTTCACGGATTAATTTTTTTGCTTCAAGTTTAAGCTTTTCATTGGATGCATACTTGAATAATACACCTTTAGGAATAATCATCCATAAATGCTTATCCTGCACATATGTTAGATCTTGTTCAATATCTAGCATATGGTCGTCAGCTACATACTTCATTAAATTATGACCACTTGCTGTTACATAATAACTTGAGCGACCATTGCGTAAGTTAATTTCAAAAAGCTTATACTGTTTATCACGAATATCGTATTTCATATCGAAGTTTGCAAAGCCTGTATAACCAATATCCTCTAAGAAGTTGCGTACCTGATCCAGCAATTCTTTATCATATGTGGTAACAATAGCTGCGTAACTACCAATGCCTTCAGGTGAATGCTCTTCTAAAATTGGATTCCCTAAACACATAAGCTTAACTTTACCGTCTTTGCCAACATACGCATTTAATACACGCATATATGAATCATCGCCCGGTATAAATTCTTGAATGATCATTGTATCTTGATAGCTTGAGCTATAGATTGCTTTTAATATGGCTGATTTTTCAGCTTCATCATGGGCAACGAAAACTTTTTTCTTACCAGGGAATTTACATGCCCAGTATTCAACCGAATTCGAAGCCTTTAGGATAATTGGGTAATCGAAAGGAGGGGTAAAATTTTCGTAATTATCGGCCATCACAGTCGTTGTTCCAGGGTACTTAAAATTATATTTATCACACATTTTATAGAAATTTTCTTTTAACAAAATTTCATCCATCAGTGATTCATCAATATAAGGAACTGTAAAATGCTCCTGTAGTGCTGGCTTATTTTTGATAATTAGCTTTGCGTAATCATCTCCACAGGCTAATAGTAGTAGTTTTTTATCAGCATATTTTTTCGCCACCTGTGCAAGGGCAGGCGCAAATACATCCTGTTCATTTAAGCGATCAATCTCCTGGAAATCTAAAATATGACTATCTTGTGTAGCTGTTAAATGTGAACGTCCTAAAACAAGTGGCTTTATGCCATATGCCTCATAAAATCCTCGTGCCATACCGTATGCATTCATATCTGATCCTAATAGTATCGGTAAAAATGGTTGCTCTGTTGCCATGTAATTTCAACTCTCTTTTATATTTTAGTATCGTTTTTAAGTGTATCATATTTTCCTAAATGTTCACGGAAAAAGGTCAAAAAAAGCAAGGTAAACGCATTTATTCACCAAATACTTCGAAGTAGGGAATCTCCCATTGTTTATTCACTTTATAAATCGAATCTATCTGGACAAAACCTAAAAAACGTGCAAACGGTTTATGTTTGCACGTCCATAGTGTTGAAAAACTAAATGGTCAAGGGAC